>DAOVNI010000194.1 GCA_030630315.1 Phycisphaerae bacterium
AGAAACTTCCATGAGCTGCGTGAGCGCGTCCAAACCGGTGCCAGCGGGTACAGTTGGCGGCATCGAATAAGTTAATAGAGGGGCAACCACAGCCAGACGAGGCAGCATAAATGGACTACGCATACTCACCTTGACCTGATGGTCAGGCACACCGAGCACTGCGTTGCGCGTAACCTCAGCGCCTGTTCCCGCTGTGGTTGGAATCGCGATGTGGGGTACGGGACTCCGGGCCAGTGGCTTACCACGACCGACAATCTCCAGATAGTCCTCCAGCTCCCCGCTATTGGTCAGCATTGCTGCAATCACTTTACCGGTATCCAGCGCGCTTCCGCCGCCAATGCTGATAACCAAATCACTTTTGGCCTCACGAGCCTGTAACACAGCCGCCTTTGCTATTGTTGTGGTCGGCTCACCAGGCACGTTAAACGTAACGCATTTTATTCCCTGCTTGTTCAACTGCTCAAGAAGCGGCTCGGCCCGCTGACGCGTACGGCCCGTAACGATAAAAGCACGGCTTCCCATCTCGGCCGCTAAGGGCGCAACTTCCTGGATTGTCCCACCGCCGAAAATGATGCGCGTTGCGGTCGCAAATTCAAATCTCATAGTTCCTCTCGCTTAACGCGAAATGCTGCTACTAATCCCAGCCCTGTTCGTCAGGGAACACGTTAGCGTATTTAACACTTGTTCGTGGTTCGGCCATCATATCGGCCACGGTATCGCGCCACTTCTGATAGTGCGCAGTTTCCTTGTGCCGGGCCGGGTCATCCGAAGTGCGATAGACTTCCACCAGTACGAAGCGAGTAGGGTCATCCTGTTGTTGGATGACGTCAAATCGGGCAATACCTGGTTCTTTTATGCTGTTGCGAGCGTTTTCAAGTGTGGCGGCCTGAAAGGCTTCAACCTGCTCGGGCCTAACACGGACAAAAACATGGACTATAAACATAACATTCTCCTATGAATACGTAATGCAATTTAATTTTTCTCCTTGCAAAAGCACTTCGTCGCCGGGAGAGTGGACGATACAGGGCTTGAACCTGTACTTTTGTCCGCTATAGAGTCCATCCATTGTGATACTCGGGCCGGATGTACTTGTCGGCTTGCGGCACATTGGTTGCCTTCATATTCGGTCCATCCCAGAGCAGTTTTTTCCCCGTACGCAAGGCGACATTCCCAAGTAAAATAACTTCAGTCATCGGACCTGCGTAGTCGAAATTCGAGCTTGCCGGCTTGCCTCCCTTGCAGGCGTTAATCCAGTCTCTATGATGTCCCTTCGACCTGGGAATTGTTCTCGGCGGTAGTTTGTATGCTCTCATCTTCGTCTCGGGTATCAGCCGGGGGTTTCCACCCCACCCGCCACACATTATTTTGCCTTTGTCACCCACAAAGAGAATCCCATTACCACCACCGGTTAATTCCCGGCCCGGCTCCAGCTCCTCCGGTCGTGGTGGCATTATTCCGCCGCCGTACCAGGTTACTTTTACCGGCGGCATATTCTCGCGGGCAGGGAACTGATAATAAACTATAGAAGCAAACGGCGTAGTTTCAGGATTAATTCCGGTAGAACTGGCTTCCACGCTCGTCGGATGACCTAACTTCAGTGCCCAGAAAGCGGGGTCCATATTATGGCAGGCCATATCTCCTATTGCCCCTGTCCCAAAGTCCCACCAGCCTCGCCAATTGTACGGTGTGTAAGCCGGATGATAGGGTCTTTTTGAAGCCGGGCCGAGCCACAAATTCCAGTTCAATCCGGCCGGTACGGGAGGGATTTCCCTGGGCCTGGCTATTCTGTACCCGGCCCAATCGACACCCGTGCCGCTCCAGGAATGCACTTCCCGCACGTCGCCGATTGCCCCATCCCAAATCCATTCACAGGTTAAGCGAATACCTTCACCGGAGTGACCCTGGTTGCCCATCTGAGTAGCAACTCCGGCCTGACGTGCTGCCTCAGTGATTTTGCGGGCTTCATAAATTGAGTGAATCAGAGGTTTTTCACAATAAACGTGTTTGCCTCTATTGATAGCGGCCATCGTGGCTATTGCGTGTATGTGGTCCGGCGTTGCCACCAGCACGGCATCGATACTTCTTTCTTTTTCCAGCATTCTGCGAAAATCGATGTAACAGGCGCAGGGTTTGTACTTGGCGGTTGACTTTTGGCCTGCGTAATGTTTATCCACAAGTTCCTTGACCGGCCCTCGCCCTGCCGTACCGCCGTAGTAAAAACGGCTATAATCGGCTTCTTCGGTAACATCACAGATAGCCATTACCTGGACATCCGCGTGCTGAAGCAGTGTTCTTATGTTGTGCTTACCCTGACCGCCCGTGCCGATAACCGCTATGTTAAGTTTTTCGCTCGGTGCGGTATATCCGCTACCGCCTAATACGTATCGGGGAACAACTGTAAACGCCGCTGTTGCTGCTGCAGCACGACCGATGAAATCGCGTCTGGAGATTTTTGTGTTTTTTGACTCGGTACTTTTGCTATGATTTTTCATATTGGTATTCCTTAAAACTGATGAATGGAAACCCTGTTAAGCCGGACTCTAATCCTTGTGATTAGTTTTCATTATAACCATAATTGACAGCCATGGCAAAGTCTTACCCAGTATTAACAATATCAGGCCGCGACGAGCAAGAACTTTATGAGAGTAAATAACTGCCAAATTGGCACACAGGCAAAAGCCCTGGAAATTGTAACTGCTTGTTACTACTACAATTAGAATTTTAATTTTTTGGGCACGTTGTTTGCTGCTTATTAAAGTTTAGAGTATATCCGATAACCGGTATTTGAAAGGATTTGGCTATGAAATTCGACAAATTCACCCTGAAGGCCCAAGAGGCATTAGCGACCGCCCAGCAGATTGCGATGGCTAAATCGCATACGGTCCTGTCGCCATTGCATTTATTAAGCGCCGTCTGCAACGATGACAGTGGCGTTGTGGTTATGATTTTGAAAAAGATAGGCGCCAATATTTCACGGCTCAAAGAGATGACGGAGAGCGAGCTTGGGCGACTGCCGCAAGGTAAAAGTAGTAATCAGATTATGCCCGACCCGGCCATCAATCAGATTGTTCTCGATGCCCAGAACCGGGCCGACGCGATGGGGGACGAATATTTGAGTGTGGAGCATCTCTTTCTTTCCCTTGCATCGGTGCAAAGCGATGCGAAAGAGATTTTACGGCTTAACTCGATTACGCCTGAACAGATTGAGGGCGCCCTGAAAGAGATTCGCGGGCCGGAAAAGATAACCGACCAAACTCCGGAGGATAAATACAGGGCACTGGAGCGCTACGGCATTGACCTTCTGGAGATGGCCCAAAAGGGAAAGCTTGACCCCGTTATCGGCAGGGACGAAGAGATCCGGCGATGTATGCAGGTCCTCAATCGCCGAACGAAAAATAATCCGGTATTAATCGGCGAGCCGGGCGTGGGCAAGACCGCAATTGTTGAAGGCCTCGCCCAGCGGATAGTTGCAGGTGACGTCCCTACGGGTTTGAAAAATAAAAGAATCATCGCTCTGGATATGGGGGCATTGATAGCGGGAACGAAATTCAGGGGCGAATTTGAGGACCGGCTCAAAGCTGTGCTCAAAGAGGTTGTCAACGCTGAAGGGCAAATAATACTTTTCATTGACGAGCTGCATACCGTCGTGGGCGCAGGCAAAGCTGAAGGCGCAGTCGATGCAGGCAATTTGCTAAAGCCATCGCTTGCACGGGGCGAGCTGCGCTGTATCGGTGCGACTACGATTGACGAATATCGAAAGTATATGGAAAAAGACGCAGCACTCGAGAGGCGTTTTCAGCCGATTCTGATTGACCCGCCGAGCGTTGAAGAAACTATAGCCATTCTTCGAGGTCTGAAGGACCGCTATGATACCCATCACGGCGTTCGCATTACGGATTCTGCGCTTGTGGCGGCCGCCACTCTGTCAAATCGGTACATTTCCGACCGATGGCTGCCGGACAAGGCGATAGATTTGGTTGATGAGTCGGCCTCGAAGTTGAGAATCGAGAATGATTCGCTGCCTGCCGAGCTGGATACTATCCGCAGAAAGATTGTTCAGCTTCAAAT
>DAOVNI010000295.1 GCA_030630315.1 Phycisphaerae bacterium
ATTCTGTCTTCAAGTATGTCAACAACAGGTTTCATTCAACCATCAATTATCAATTGTAAGTCGCTCGGCGTCACCCCAGAGCAATTCCAAATCATAATAGTCTCGATATTCGCTGTCAAAGATATGGATTACGACATCGATAAAGTCGAGCAAAATCCAGCGTGCCTGTTCATAGCCGGCCCGGCCAAAACGCTGCAGGCCCTGTTTTTTTGCCGCCTCACAGATTTCATCGGCGACGGTACGCATTTGTCTATCGCTTGTGCCGGTGGCGATTACAAAATAATCGGTTGCGGGCGATTTGCCCTTCAAGTCCAGGACCACAATATCGCTGCAGTGCCGCCCATCCGCCAGTTGGGCTGCGGCCACAGCAAACGCCCTTGTCCCGTTAGAACTCTTCTCTTTTCGCCGCCTGTCCCCGCTTGCAGAATTTCTAACGGGGCTTGCCTCTGCATTTCGCTTCTTTGCCAAATTACATCCTCACTTTTTTTCAATAAAGAAAAGGGCGGCCCGTTCGGCCACCCTGATAGATTACAAATATTAGACAATAACGTCAACAAATTCAATATTGAAAGCGTAGATTAAAGAACATAACCAACTTAACGGCTTGAGAGAACGCTATTGAGAGCTGTGTTGCGAATAAAATCAGATATGCCCTTGAACCCAAGATTCATCGCTGCATTAGCAAACAGTAGTTTCTCTTCGGCAGTTAATCTGACATTCACCTGTTCAGTTCGCCTTCCGGCAGATGCCGGCTGTGGGGGTCTTTGTCCGCATTCAATCATTGTCGCAATCGCAACCATCAGAGCATCTGCTGTAACCCTGTAGCACTTCTCAGGCGTCTTGGCATCTGCAAAGACGGTAGGAAGCTCAACAGAACTGCCGATAAAACCCAACCTCTCATTTCGCTCAAGTATGATACGATAATCGGCCACAATCTTCGTAGCTTTGCGCACAACCGACTCCTTAAAAGGCCGTTCGAGACCCTTAGATTTCGCCCCGGTCTTCGAGGAATTCTTTGAACTTCTTGACATATTCAACATCTACTTTCTTGTCATGTACCGGGATAAGCCAGGGAAGCTCTCCTTTTTTGACAAAAACCCGGTACGGCTCATAAATCTTTTGCAGCTTCCAGCCGTGCGACTCAAATAACTCCAAAACTTTTTCAAAATCAACGTAATCGGCCATCTTCGTATCCCCACACTTTCAAAATGTTCTGCCAAATCCCTACCAATTGGTTCTGCTAAATGCAAGCAAAAACCACTGCCCTCCTTGGCGGAACACCAAGAGCACCTCGACGATGGCCGTGATTCACATCGCCATACTTCTCCTGATGCTGGTATATTTACTTTCTCATATCTAAAGTATAGCTCACGCTATACAAACTGTCAAGATTTTTTTTGTTTTTTTGCAAATATTTTCCAGAAATCGGTCTATTTGCCAAATCCGAGCCAGCTTCCAATAGTGGGCGCGAACTTGACAATTATGCCGGCGAATACAACGCTGACCATACTCATCAGCTTGATAAGAATGTTCAAGCTTGGGCCCGAGGTGTCCTTGAACGGGTCACCGACGGTATCGCCGACGACGCTGGCCTTGTGAGCTTCAGAGCCTTTTCCGCCATACGCGCCCTTTTCGATAAACTTCTTGGCGTTGTCCCACATACAGCCTGCGTTGTTAAGGGTTACCGCCAGAACGAAGCCGCAGGTAAGGCCCCCGGCCAGAAGGCCTATAACCCCCGCTACACCAAGGACAAGGCCGGTAATAAGCGGCACGAAAATAGCCAGCAGTGAAGGCAGAATCATTTCTCTCTGCGCGCCCAGGGTTGAGATAGAAACGCAGCGGGCATAATCGGGCTCACCGGAGCCATCCATAATACCGGGGATTTCCCTGAACTGTCGGCGGACTTCATTGACCATATCACCTGCAGTTTTGCCAACAGCCTTCATCGTCATTGCACAAAACAAAAAGGCCATCATACCGCCTAAAAACAGACCGCACAGAAGCCTGGGGTTCATTATGCTCAAATCGTATGCCATAACAAAATCAGCAATGGTAGCTGTTGTCACATCGACGGCGTTTTCGACATTTAAAGGTATATCACCTTTGTAAAATTTGGTATTCCCAACAAGATAATAACCCTTATCGGCCTGACTGGCAAGCCAACCAACCCAGAAGCGAATGCTCCCGATTAACGCCGCCAAAAGTGCCAGAGCTGTTAGAGCAGCCGAGCCGATTGCAAAACCCTTTCCGGTTGCCGCGGTGGTATTGCCGAGGGCATCAAGAGCATCTGTCCTTTTGCGGACCTCTTCGCCCAGGCCGGCCATCTCAGCGTTACCACCTGCGTTATCAGCAATTGGGCCGTAAGCATCGGTAGCGAGAGTAATACCGAGCGTCGCCAGCATACCAACAGCGGCAAAGCCAATGCCGTAAAGCCCCATAGCCACATCGGTAAAACCACCGGCAAAACCAAAGGCGCAGAGGATACAGGCCACAATGGTAATGACCGGCAAGGCAGCGGAATACATACCGGTCGCAAAACCATTTATAATTGTTGTTGCAGCCCCCATTTCAGCCTGCCTGGCGAGCTCACGCGTAGGCGAATACTC
>DAOVNI010000264.1 GCA_030630315.1 Phycisphaerae bacterium
AAGAATTTTATCAGGGAAGCCAAGCTTGACACTGTACAGGTCCTGCTGCCGGTTCCTCTGCCCGGAACGGAATTGAGGCGCAGGCTTGAAAAACAAAACAGGATTTACCCGATTGGCGATGTGGGGTGGGAATATTATGACGGTAACTTTCCTCTCTTCGAGCCCGATGAGCCTATGAGTGCTGAACAGATGCAGGCTTCTGTTAAAAAAATTATGGGCAAGTTTTATCAGTTTAAATATATGTTTATGATAGGCTTAAATATATTTTCTTTTCCCACTTTAGTTTTCTTTTTGCATAATATCAGATTAGGATGGAAAAGGTGGTATCGGCCCTGGCGCAACTACCTGCTTCGTTTTGGCGGCTGGATTACTATGAGGGAATGGGTCTCAGAGCTTAAGAAAGATAAGTTCTCGCAAAAATTACAAAAGGCAAAAGAACATCTAAAAATGACCAAAACGGGCATGCCTGACTATAAAATATAAAAAAAGGTAGATTTATTTATTCCATTCAAGCTACCGTTTTGGTTGCAGCACTCCCGATAAAGCTGGTCCCGGCGGGCCAGCGGGCAAATTTGCAAAGGAGACGAAAACTCAATCCGAAGAATGAGATTTTCGCTCATCGCTTTGGTAGCGGAAACCAGCCGGTAACAATCTCAAAACTGGAAGTGGATTCCCGCCCCCTGTTGCCAGCCTATGGGGAATAGACTGCTCGGGGGTGACAATCTTGCACGAGAATGACCCCGCACCAAATTACGGCAAGCACCTATTTCGTGCGGGGCAAGCGAGGGAGAGGAATTCGGGAATTCCCGCAAATTTTTCGTAAAGTTGTTGCAATTAGAGCAATGATTAGATATAATGAATGGTTTATGTAAATATTCGTAAGAACTGTAGTATGTTCGGCCTTAATCGATATGATTCTAACACAAATACTGCAACCAACCTGCGTTAAAGTCCCGCTGGAAGGCAAAGACAAGCAATCTGTAATAACGGAACTGGTGGATTTGCTCGACACTAACGGATTATTGTTAGACAAAAATGTTGTTTTAGATGCGGTGTTGGCGCGTGAACAAACGCGAAGCACGGGCATCGGCCTGGGAATTGCCATCCCGCACGGCAAATGCAAAGCCGTCAAGGAGCTCGTTATGGCGATAGGTGTCGCAGAGGAGCCGATTGATTTTGGAAGCGTTGACGGCAAACCCGTAACAACCATCTTTCTGCTGGTCTCGCCGGTCGACCAAACCGGCCCTCACATTCAGGCCCTGGCCAGAATAAGCAGACTGATGCTCGATGAACAATTCAAACAAGGGCTTGAAAAAACCACCTCCGCTGACGAGGTTTATGAGCTTCTGAACAATAAAGAAAATGAATAAGAAACGATGCTCGATACTCGATGCCTGTATTACGCTTTGGTCTTTGCGGGCGTTGTTTCCCAGAGAATGAGGCCCAGCTCATAAGGGCTAACAAGGTCGTCGTGCCTTGGTAAGACCCGGACAGCGACACCCCTGCGGCCGGGCGCTCCGCAGGGTATCAAGCCAACAAACCAGTGCTCCCCATCGTGGCCTGAGGCCTCCTTATAATCCATTCTTACAGCCGAGCCGTCCTTAATATTACCCCAGGTATCCACAGGCCCGTGATAAAGCTCAACTGAAACATCATCCGGGCCGACCTTGCCGAGCTTGACCAACGCCCTGACGCTCAACTGCGAGCCGATCTTAAGCTGCGGTTGTTTGGGATTTAGCTGCCGGCTTTTTTCAGCGTTTTTAACCTGTATCCGGACATCTTTGATGTCAAATTCAGGCCAGGCCTTTTTCATATTTGATTTCCACATCGAAAGTGCTTTGGCCCTGGCCATAGCTTCTGCAGTCAAATATCGCCATTTTGCGGCAGCCGGATTATAAAACCTTCGCGTGTACTCGCCAACCATTCTGTGTGTGTTGAACCGTGGCGTTATCGACTTGATAGAATTTTTTACTCTGCGTATCCAGGCGCGTGGCAAATTGTCGGCCGAGCGAGTGTAGAACAACGGCACAACCTCGTTTTCGAGCATATTATAAATTGCCTGCGACTCGACCATATCCTGATAATCGGCATTCTTATAGCTTTCGCCTGCACCAATGACCCATCCCACCTCAGGTGTGTACCCCTCACACCACCAGCCATCGAGGGTGCTCATATTCAAAGCGCCGTTAATGGCCGCTTTCATACCGCTTGTGCTGCTTGCCTCCATCGGTCTTCGAGGATTACTAAGCCAGATATCGACGCCTCGGACCAAAACCCTCGCCACATCAATATCATAGTCTTCCAGAAATACAATGTGGCGTTTCAAATCGTACTGTGTGGCGAAGTGAATAATCTGGCGTATAATGTCCTTGCCCTCTGTATCTCTGGGGTGAGCCTTGCCTCCAAAAACAATCTGCACAGGCCGGTCGGGGTTACTGAGCAGCTTTGCGAGCCGCTCCTCGTCCTTAAGCAGCAAATTGCCCCTTTTATAGCCCGCAAACCTTCTGGCAAAACCAACGGTCAGCGCCTCAGGGTCGAGCACCTCCTCAGCGCGGTTCAATTCAGTATGGTAAGTACCCCTCCGCTGCATCTGAGCTTTAAGGCGGTTGCGTGCAAAAACAATCAAACGCTCTTTACATCGCTGATGTGTCTGCCAGAATTCCTCATCAGGAATCTGGTCGATGTTATTCCAGACCGACTCACTAACGGTTTCATCCGTCCAATTAGGTCCAAGGTATCTTTCATATAAAGAGCCCATCTCCTCTGATAACCAGTTTTTGATGTGGACACCGTTTGTAATCGATATTATGGGCACTTCACTAACAGGAACGCCGGGCCAAAAACTCGACCACATTTCGCGTGCTATTTGCCCGTGCAATTTGCTTACGCCGTTTATATAGCTGCTCAGCCTCAATCCTAAAATTGTCATTTTAAATGACTCGGCATCGTCGTCAGGAAGTATTCTGCCCAAC
>DAOVNI010000014.1 GCA_030630315.1 Phycisphaerae bacterium
AGCAACAATTCAAAACAAATTTGCTACCCGAAGTTCGCTTTGAGCCAAGAACAACGTGCCAACGACACTTTTCGCTCTTGGCCGAGATTTTCCTATGCCGGATGCTTTAAGAGGATTGCTGATATCGTTGCGGCTGTAACCGTGCTGGTTCTTTTTGCACCTGTTCTTCCGATAATTGCTTTGGTTATAAAATTAACCTCTCGTGGGCCGGTATTCTTCAAGGATACCCGACAGGGACTGCACGGCAAAGCATTCAGCTGTCTGAAGTTCAGAACCATGCTCGTGGGGGCTGATAAGATACAAGATACGTTAAGAAACATCAGTGAGGTCGATGGCGACCATTACAAGATGGAGGATGACCCGCGACTAAGCGGTGTCGGCAGATTTTTGCGAGATACATATATCGATGAAGTACCTCAATTCTTTAATGTGCTGCTTGGTCAAATGAGCGTTGTTGGTCCAAGGCCGTCTCCCGAATCGGAAAATACGTTGTGTCCATCCTGGCGTGATGCCCGACTCTCGGTTCGGCCGGGTATCACGGGGCTTTGGCAGGTTTGTAGGACCCGCCAGCCGATGAAGGACTTTCAGGAATGGATACATTACGACACCAAATATGTCAGAGACCTCTCATTAAGAATGGACTTATGGATATGCTGGCGAACAGCCAGGAAACTGGTCAAGAATTTTGTTATGCAGTTCTAAAAATAAAGTGCATAGATGAAAAGGGGTAAGTGAATGCCAAGAAGATATTTTAACTGGAAATTAGCAATTGTTTTGCTAATCGGTCTTGTTGTTTTGGGTGCAACTGCTTTCGGACTGCGCCAATGGCGAAGAAGCACCAGAGCCGAGCTGGGGCTTGAGGCTGGCATTAAGGCATATGACGAGCATAGGTGGGAAGAAGCAGCAAGGAATCTGGGCCGTTATCTTGCTGTTATGCGTGATGATGTGCCGGTACTGCTCAAATACGCTGATGCGCAGCTTAACATCAGGCCTCTCAAAGACAGCAACGTTCAACAAGCTATAGCGGCTTACCGAATCGTTTTGAGAGAAGACAAAAACAATTCCGAAGCCGCTATGCGGCTTGTTGAAATATATTTAGGGATAGGTATGCCTGGCGAGGCCGAGTTAATTGCCAACAGATGGCTCGAACCAGAAACAAATGATGACCCTGAACTTCGCAGAATGTTGGCCCTGGCACTGGCCAGACAACGAAAGTTCGATGAAGCAGCAGCGGAATTGAAGAGCATCATAGCAGAACATCCTCAGCAGATATTGGCCTACGAAACATTAGGTCAACTTGCAGAGCAACGCCCGGAAGATTTTCCAGACCCCCCTGCTGACTTGTTTAATGAAGTGGTAAAGAATAATTCGTCCTCGGCCTTGGCGTACATAGTCCGGGCCACTTTCCATCTAAGAAACAAGGACAGACCCAAAACTTTAGCTGACCTGGAGCAGGCCGAAAAGCTGGATTTATCTGACCCTATCGTACGGCTGCGCCTTGCAGGCGAGTTTATCAACGCAAACGTCTTCGACAAGGCAGAAAAACACCTCGAGGCTGTTCAAGCTGCTGATTCAGCCAACCAGCTCGTTTGGCAAACTTGGGCGACGCTCGCACTGAAATCAAACTCAAAAACAACAATGCTAAAAGTAGCCGAAACCGGATTAAAAGAGCTTTCTTCTCAACCCTGGGATTTTATGTTGACCGCCGCGGAGTTATATCTCAAATGCGATGAGCTTGACCGCACCGGCGATTGTATTTCCAAACTACGCCAAAAAGATATTGCCCCCGCAGCGACTGCATTCCTGGAAGGTCTTCTGGCCGACAGAGAAGGGCACTCGTCTGAGGCCGCCAAATATTTTCGCCGGGCAATACAATTAGGTAATAAACCCCCACAAGTTAACCCCCCCCCACAAGTTCGATTAGCGTTGGCATCAGCTCTATCTCGTTCAGGTAACGCACAATCGGCGCTGCGGCAGTTACGCACCCTTGTCTCTGAGTGGCCTAATTTCTTGGATGGACGTTTAGCCCTTGGAAGGCTGTTCGCTCAAACAAGAAACTGGGCCGAGACGGCAGAGCAAGCCCGGATTGCCAGGCAAATTTCTCCGAACAGTCTCGATGCGGCCTTGCTGCATACTCAAGCCCGGATGCAATTGCTTGCGGCACGCCCAACAGGCGAAAGTGCCCAGATGTGGCAGGAGATAGAGGACCAGTTGGCTGCGTTGGAAAAAGCTGCTGATAATACCTTTCCAATCAAGGCTTCACAGCTTCAGCTTGCGTTCTTGCGGTCTCAGTTCGGCAAAGCTCAGCAGTTGCTGGAAGAAATGAAGAATAGCCACCCCTCTCGTGTAGAAGTTGCTATGGCAGAGGTTGAACTGCTAACCGCTCAGGACAAAACCGATGAAGCGATACTAAAATTATATGACGCTGTTAGCGCATTCCCGGAATCCATCAGGCCCGTAAGATACCTCGCTATTTTATTAGCAGCAAAAGACAAGACCCAGGAGTGTGAAAAGATTATTAAAGATGCTTTAACTCGCATAGAACAACCTACAGTCAGGATGGAGCTGGGTTTACTCCTGGCCGGCTTTTATAATCGCTGGAACGAGCAAGAAAAACGCTACCAGCTCCTCAATTCGCTCACTCTCGACCTCCCAAACAACATTCTTGTCCAACGCGAGCTTTTAAGATGTGAAAAGGTAATTAAAGACTCCGACCGGGCTCAACAGCTCGTCAACAAAATTAAGAGCATTGAGGGCGAGGAGGGTTGGCAGTGGCGCTATGAGCAGGCAAGAATTTGGCTCGCACAGGACAATTTCAAAGACCGGTACCCGCAGACCATTTCACTTCTTAAAGAAAATCTGCTTGCCAATCCGGATGACCAGACCAGCCGAATGCTTCTTGCTCACAGCTACGAACGAGCCGGACAGTTGCAGCTTGCAATTTCAACCTATCGCCAGGCTTTGAATCGTTCGCCCCGTGATATTCGCATAATCGTTCCTACTGTTGCCGCTTTATACAAGGCAAACGAATACGACCGTGTAGACGAAATTCTTCAGCGAGCGGCCGGCGAAAAGCTGTTCCACCCAGAGCTAAAAAAATTGGAATTACAAAGCTACCTTAGACGCGGTCAGCTAAGTTCGGCCTCAGATATTCTGCAGGACTTTATCAGCAATGACCCTAATAACCAGGCTAACCGTTTTTCTCTTGCATTACTCTATATGCGGCAAGATAAGTTTGCCGAGGCAGGTGGGTTATTGGACAAGTTAAAAATTCAGGACCCCAACTCGCTGCTGGTAACAGTTGCACAAGTTGACTTGAACGTTCTTCAAGGCAAATCTGACGAAGCTATACAAATATGTGATGAAATAGTAAACAACTTTAATAACGCATCAGCTTACATCCTTCGCGCTAGAACATACGCTTCCCTTGGTGACCCCAATAAGGCAATAGAAGATTTTGAGCACGCCGCAACTACCGAACCCAATAGTATCGAGGTGTGGGCAGCCAAAAGTGACTTTTACCGTTCCATAGACCAATTAGATAAGGCAATCGCTGATATACAGCAGGCCTTATCTCTGGTCCCGAGCAACGTCCAAATCCAGAAACGCGCTATTGCGCTATTGTTAGCATCCAACCGTCCAGACAGAGTCCGGCAGGGAAAAACCATTCTTGATAAAGCCCTTACGGCAAATCCTGAGGATGTTGAGCTGCGTCTATACAAAGCCCGTTCCCTGCTTGCTGAAGGAACGGCTCCGGCGATTGAAAATGCTGTGCGGATTCTTCAAAAAATAACCGAAGACCAGCCTAAAATCAGTGAGGCCTGGCTTCTGCTGGGTGAACTCTCACTGAGGCAGGGACAGTCTGGAGAGGCTCTCGATTTTGCTTTGCGAGGCCTTGCACATACACCCAACGATAGGCGGCTACTTTTGTTGAAGGGTCGGGCAGAGGCGGAGCGGTCACCGCTCTTGGCGATTCCTACCCGCAAGCTTTTGCACGAACTGTATCCAGACGATGTTGATATTGCACTGCTCCTGGCCAGTACATATATTGAAATAGGTGAAACCGAAAAACCTGTGACCCTGCTGAGAAAACAACTGGATATGTGTGATGCCTCAGCTCGCCGCAGATATGAAATCGCTCTGGCCGTCGCGTTGTACAAAAATGGCAAAAAAGCTGAGGCTCAAAAGATATTTGACTCGTTATACCAGTCTGCACCGGATGACCCAGCTCCGTTATTAGCGCAGGTCCGACTCCTCAAGGACGACAAGCTATGGAGCGAGCTGAACCAGAAAGTTATCGATTGGTGCCAAAACCACCCGGAGGATAGCCGTACGCCTATCACTATTGCTGGGAATTTGGCGGCCACCGAAGACAGCCAGGCTAAAAAAATAGCCGAAGATTTACTTCGTACAATCCTGGCTCGCGACCCCGATTCTCTCCCGGCAATGAACGCGCTTGCTATGCTGCTGCAAATGACCGGCCGTTCTGCGGAATCAGCCGCACTTTACGAGCGGATTCTTACACTTCAACCTGATAACGTAATCGCCATCAATAATCTGGCCTGGACACTTTGTGAAGAGCAAGGCAAACATCAACAGGCGCTCGAGCTTGCCCGGCGCGGTTTGGAAATCGCTCCAAACTATGTTGACCTCATTGATACCCGTGGAGTCGCGTATTACAGACTTGGTCAATATGAGAAAGCGGTTCAGGATTTCACCAGGTCTTTGAAACTGTATCCCCGAGGGACACTTGCAGCGGCAGCTACGTATTTACATTTAGGAAGGGCCTTAGACGGCCTGGGGCAAAAAGGCGAAGCTATTGAAAACTTAAAAAAAGCATTAGAGTTGAATGCTGATGAAATTGGGGGTTTATCCGCCACAGATGCAGCCGAGACGCAGCGTCTGATTGAAGAATTATTACAGGGGAGTTAATATGACCTCATCATTACAGCCGGAAAAGGAAAACGAAATAGAAAATATCAGCAGTCCTGGTGACTCTTTTTACGGACGGCCCAATGCTGTTTTACTTGATGAAAAACAGTGGCGGTATATCCAGAGGTGTTATCACATCAGTCCAAGAGAGCTTCAGGTAGTTAGACTTGTTTGCCAGGGCTTTACCAATGGAGACATCGCCAGGAGGCTAAACGTCAGGCCGGGGACTGTAAAAACGCATTTGAGAAACATTTTTGGTAAGACCCGTGTAAGAAACAAGATCACAATGCTGTTAAGATGTATGGAGAATGCAGGCCGGTTTTCCCGTGAAGCTAATAGTACTGCGCCTCTTCCCACTATAGCTCCAACTATAGCTCCAGAGGAACCAGCCGTAAAAACGCCTCCTACTGGCGAGACACTTCTTGAAGAAGAAAACAATTCAACTGCCCCTCAGTAACCTGCCCTATTCAAATTCACCTCTTTTATCCTTTAACACCCTCACCTTTATACCGAGAATCTAAAGCTCAATGCCGGTTTACCACTTTTGGTCTATGCCATTTGTGCTAATCTAACCTATTTTCTTCGCGTTACGCACAACGAAGTTCTGAAAAAAATATTTTTTGAAAAATTTTTGATTTTTTTTTATTTTTTTGTTGACACGCAATTTACTTGTTGGTAAAAATACAGTATTAACCTCCAAGGAGGAGGTTATATTTTGCACGCACGGAAGCGTCTCGAAAGTTAAAAGTTATTTGCTCGACAACGAAGTTCCCTCTTAGGAGACGGAGGAGTGTTAGTAGGCAAAAGGAGTAGATGGTTGGTTGTGTTGCTGTCGTTTCTTATCTTGACGGCGGCAAACGCTGCACCGACGGTTAGCAATAGCAACAGCAATTTTGTTGTTTCCGCTGTGTCCCCTGCTTCAGATGCGCATATCCCCCTTGTGGCTGATGTCACCCACACTATAGAATCCGCCAATTCTCACCTGGCCGGAGTCGCCGCTGAATTTCTCAAGCCGCCCGCCGCTTTTACAGGCTCGTCGGCTCCGCCTGTTGGCGCAAAGTCTTTACCTGCTGTACCCGGAGCGCTCTTAATGGTTTTAACCGGATTCCTCTGCGTTTCGCTGGTTAAGGACCGCAAGGTCTGGCTGGCAGCTCTGGCTGGCCTGTTATGGGTAGGCCAGGCCGGAATTCAAGCCGTACCTCAATTGGCTCTGCGTCTCAGCCATAGAAATCATACCGCCCAGCAGCTCGATGCAGAGCTTACTTACCCGTATTACCTTGAAAATTCTAACCGGCTGCGTAGCGATATTGAAGGCACGCAGTACATAGGCCTGCTCCGCCATTTAGCTGGAATACCGCAGGTCACAATGTCATTCCTATCTCCATCTGCAATCATATCAGAACAATATAGCTTAAATTCGCTACTCAATTGCCTAACTTTGAGAGTCGAGCAATTTACTTATTTTTCACCAGCATTCATTTTTAACAACCTGGCCCGAGGCCCTCCTGAACTCACCTGAGAATTGTTTTTCAGACTTTTAGAGTGTATTCTCGCGAAACACTCCGAAAGTTTGACTTTCTTTATTAACCGTACCCTTTAAAAAGGGATTCTGGCGTTTTTCGCCGGAAAAGAAAAAGGAGTTAACGATGAAAAGTTTTTTAACAATTTGTGTAATGCTTGCTTTGATGCTAACTACGAGCGCATTGGCCAACCCTTCGGACTACCAATCAAATGGGACTATGACTGTGGGACCGCATCCTGGTTCGCCGATGCTTTTGGACGGTAGCTGGTATGTCATAGATGAAGTTATGACCGAAGGCAGTTTTTTCACAGGGGATTGGGAGTGGAATTCGTCCGAGACAGTCTATTTCACCATCACCGATCTTTTCGTGGTCACCGACCAATTTGAGGTCTACGACAATGGCTCTCTTGTGCTGACTACCCCATCTCTGTCCGACTGGGACGACCTTGGCTTTGGGGGTCCGTTTGTTTCGCCCCCGTGGACCGATGACGCGGATGTAGCCTTGGCCGATGGTCGATTCAGTTCCGCCACGATTGCTTTTGCGCCAGGTGCACATAAAATCACCATCAAGGACATCCACATTCCCCCAACAACAGCCGGTGGCAACCCATTTTCCGATGGGACTGTCGCATTCAGAGCGGTCATCCCCGCACCCGGTGCTATTCTGCTGGGCAGTATTGGTGTAGGCCTTGTCGGCTGGTTGCGTAGACGTCGCACCCTTTAGAAAGAGAAGGAACGATAATTGTTACGGGCAAAGCGGGTAGCTCTTTATCCTGCCCGATGCCTGAGAATAGGAGGATAGAATAGATGAGAGTTATGAAAAAGACTATTATGAAGAAAAGGGTATTAATTTTTGCAGTAGCAGTGGCATTGTTTGTTGCAGCCCCGGCGTCGGCGACTCTCTCGTGGGACCCGGGCGACCCCGGCAGTACCTATCAGGTATGGGAGTTCACCGATTATGTCACTCCGACTGGCGGCACCGGCAACATCACGAGTTGGTTGGCATTTCCAGAGATTGACGGTAACCCTTATTCAGGAATCCTACAGGCCAACATTGATGTTACAGCCGGCTCCCGGGTTGGCGGCGGTTTTTTGGGCGAACAAATTACCGTTCTGTTGAAGATTCCCAACCGACCAGAACCTCAGCCCTATAAAGAAATCTGGGTTGAGGCAGGTTTTACCGGTGAACTGGTAAACCCTGGCGTTACAACCTTTGGCGGCGAAACGGTGAGCGAACCCATATTTGAGGCTCCGAATATCATCGGCTGGCAGATCTCACCGAATCCCGACAGGGAAGATATTTACTTTACAATTTTGTCGAACGTACAGACCGGACCGCAGATTTACCTTGATTGGGTTCGCGTCGATACCATTTGCATTCCGGAGCCGGTGACAATTTGTTTGCTTGGACTTGGCTACCTGTTGCTTCGAAGGAAAAGGACAATGTAGGGATTAACTAAACTTAGACCCGTAGCTTAACGGGAGAGCAGGAAGGTAAGCACGGAGATGCGATACTTTCTTACTACGCCCTGAGAGCTTTTAGAGTGTAGGAGTATTATGAAAGTTTTAAAAATACTAATGTGTTTAACTGTCGTTACTCTGGTCCTCGGAGCATTTTCTGTACCTGCAGCGGCCAATCCGACGGAGCCTATTAGATACCCATTTTATTGCATCACGCATGACGACCCTTCCGGGACAGCCGGTTCTATTGGAGAAGCAGCTTTCTACGTTGATGTCAGCCCTGGGCCCATATCTAACCAGGTGCTATTCGAGTTCGGGGTCTTACCAGGGATACCCTACCCCGCTGTTTCCCCTCCTTATGACTATAGTTACTACATAGACGGCGTATATTTCTATGATGGCGCCCTTCTGGACAACGGTATCGTGACGCTCATAGAAAGCGATGGGGTCGATTTCGACGAACCTGCGACACCTGCGCATCTGCCTGGCTTTGATCCAGGGGACTACCCAAGTTTGACTTACTCTGCTTTGATAGATATGGCCGATGCTGATCCGGGTGCAGTGAATGGAATTCATCCTGGTGAAACACTGGGAGTTCTGTTTAACATCGTTGGGGATTTTGATGATGTGATCAGCGACTTGAATAGTGGCTCGATGATAATCGGCGTAAAGACCCAGGGATTTGGACCCGGCGACTGGAGTGAAAGTTTTATTACCATCCCTGCTCCCGGCTCTATTCTGCTGGGCGGTATTGGCGTGGCTCTTGTTGGCTGGCTGCGAAGGAGGCATGCCCTTTAAAGGGTCTGCCGAAAAGGTCAGGGTAAAACCCGGCTTTTAGGATTAGGAGATTTTGGAAAAGAAAGAATGATGTCTACGGAGAGATTAAAATTGGTTCTGTTGGCCGCTTTGCTGGTTGTGTGGGGAGTCTCTATACCTGCACAGGCCGCTGTAACATATTCCTTTGAGTGTATAACCACCAACGACCCCAGCGGTTACAGTGCCCACGTAGGAGAGACCTCGCTCTTTGTCGACGTTAGTAAACCTTTTGAGGATTCCGAGCAGACACTTTTCACCTTTAGAAATGAATTAGGTTTCGATTCTCCCTATGATTCATATTTTATCAAAGGCGCGTATTTCTACGATGGCGCGCTGCTCGGTATTGAGTCGCTCATAGAGCCGGATTCCACTGTTGATTTTACCGAAGGTGCAAGCGAACCGGTAAGCTCGGAGGATTTGCCGGGCGCAAGGAAGCTTGTGGCCGGCTTTGAAGTTGTCGGAGATGCCGATAATGACCTCGAAGCGGCTAATGGCGTTCAGCCTGGTGAGTGGTTGGGAGTTCTATTTAACCTTCGTGTCGGTCAGACGTTTGATGATGTCATCAGCGGACTGAACGATGGCACTATATTAATCGGCATCCACGTCGGGGGATTTGGTAACGGTGACTACAATGATTCCTTTGTGAACAGACCTGAGCCTATTCCCGCGCCGGGTGCTATTCTATTAGGCGGTATTGGCGTAGCCCTTGTTGCCTGGCTGCGAAGAAGGAGAACATTCTAAAATATAGACAATAACTCAGAGCAGGGCCTTTGTCCTGCCCTGAATCTTAAATATAAGTCAAACTGTCAAAAAGCTTGGACACTCAACTGCGATTTTTTGTGAAGGAGGTATAAGGAGGTAAAAGAAGGAGGTAAAAAAGTGAAAGAATACATTTTGAAATTCTGCTAATTGAGGGCCGGGTGACTGCTCCGGCCCAAAAACCAAGTAAGACTAAATCTGTATTTGAAATCAATCTCGAAGAAGGATGAGAAAGGAAGATGAGAAAGGAGAAGGACATTGTAGTGATTAACCTTCTTTATTATTAACAACACCCTTTAAGAAGGGATTCCGGCGTTTTTCGCCGGAAAGCAAAAGGAGATGAAGTATGAAAAAGTTAATTACAATTTGTGCAGTTGTAACATTGCTTTTGATAGCAAATATGGCAGTTGCAAACAGTACTTGGCTTACGTTCGAATTTACCGGTGCTGATTTATGGAACTATGACGCTTATGATTCGTCTGCTGACGACGCAACGGGCCAAGTGGCCCCACGAAGGCATCACGATGTGTGGAAGAGCAGCGGTATCAGTACGACCTGGCTTTACGATGGGAACCCCTCGGGTGAAGTTGGGACCCTTCACGCGACTTATCCGTACTTCGACGACTGGGCAGCGAGTTCAGCTGGCCTAGCTTATGAGATCGATCAAATTCAACTTTGGGGCGCTGATTTCGGCAACGCCAGAGACATCTTTGGTGAGGACATCCTGGCTGTGGGCAACGTGGCCGACCACGGTTATAGCTCCTGGCAAATTCTCCAAACCCCAGCTGGCTGGACTGGCATCATCAAGGATAACATATGGGACTCCGAACGAGCGTACATCGTTTGGACGCCCGATAATGGTGTTGGCATCACGCAAGCTGATACAAATTTAGTCTTTGGGTTCGCAGTTAAGGTAGACACCACCTATGATTTGTGGGATGGCCAGGGTGTCGGCGATCCCGTACGTATTTGGTTTGGTGGACAGGTCTACGACCAGGGCGACTGGACCAGCGAGGGTCTTGACGGCGTGATGACACTTACCGTTATTCCTGCACCTGGTGCTATTCTGTTAGGCAGTATTGGCGTAGGCCTTGTCGGCTGGCTCCGAAGACGGAGGACACTGTGAAAAGATTCAATGATTAACGCCAAAGAAGTATATATGAAAAAAGGGCGAAGTCATACGGCTTCGCCCTGTTCTTATTGCCCACGTCTGGGGTTTAATTCATTTGTTTTTATTCGTGTAAATCCGTGTCCGTTTCCGCTATTCCCGCTGCCAGAGCCAGTTCTCGGCAAACATCCTGAGGTCGGCAAAATCAACCACCCCATCCCTGACCAAATCGTGAATACAAGATCCCTGAGTACCCCATTTATTAGAAAATTCGGCGAAATCTACAAAATTAACCGCTCCGCCGATATCGAAATCAGCCGGGTTGCCGTTCATACTTGCCTGACTCGTCCCGCCGTAAGCCCCCATATTTATACGTTTGCCGTTCGGCCACGGCTCACCGCTCCAATCCGAATTCGGGTCCCCTGCATCAATGCAGGGACTTGTATTGGAATCCGTTACCCAGCTTTGGCTGTTCGGGTCCCACCTGCCGTAAGCGCTTTGCAGATGGAAGTCATCAGGCTCGCCGTCCGAATCAAACGATGCAAAATACGGCTCAGCAACTATATTGCCGCTGCCCCATATCAAGGCATCGCACGGGTCATGAACCGCTGGGGCTCCTCCTTGCACATCGCTGTAGCTGATTGACACACTGCTTGCCACAGGTGGTTGTTCTTCTTCATATGGTTTCAGGGCTACCTGGGGACCGAGGTTGGCATCATTTGCCCGGAAAATACTGTTTTTCACGGTTACATCACTTCCCAGGGAATACAGAGCGCCGCCGAAGCCGGAACTGGCGGAGTTCTTTACGAGCGTACAATTGGTCAACGTTGCATTGACGCCGTAAAAGCAGTCCACGCCGCCACCCTCGCCTTGTAATGCTTGGTTGTTGCTGATAACACAATTTAGGATGTTTGGTTCGCTTTCTGGCCACCAGAACTCCAGGGCGCCGCCGTACTGTTCAGCCGAGTTGCCGCTGATAAGGCAACCTATGATTTCCGGGCTGCCGTCCTGGCAAAAAATGGCCCCGCCATGTACCCCGGAGTAATTACCGGATATAACGCAGTTTGCAATAGTTGGGCTGCTGTAATTGCAGTAAATAGCTCCTCCTTTCCCATTTGCATGTCCATTTGTTATAATGCAGTTTGCAATAGTCGGGCTGCTATTATCGCAGAAAATAGCTCCACCTTTCCCAAGGGTGTAATTATCAGATATAATGCAGTTTGCAATAGTCGGGCTGCTGTAATAGCAGAAAATACCTCCACCATTCCCACCATGATATCCATTTCTGATGGTAAGCCCGGAAATTATACAGTTTGCGTCCTCGCCGCTCTGAAAATTGAAGCCGCGACCAGCCCCATTTGGGTCAATGATTGTATTCGCGACCACATTAGGGTCGTTGGGGTCGGTGCTGCAAATGGTGATAGCCAGACCATTGGGGTCAAGGTCATAATTGCCCTGTCCTGTATACAGGCCGGGTTGTATCTTAATAGTATCACCACCAATAGCTGCGTCAATTGCATCCTGAATTTTTCGAAATGGATCGTTGAAGCTGCCCGTCCCGGGGTCATTTGGCCCGTTAACATCGACATAGATAATATTGGCGGCGTTTGAAATGGACGCAGCGCAGACAACAAACAATACACCCAGCAGAATCTTTGTTCTGAACATCTTCACCCTTCTCCAGAATATAAGGTTTTATTAAATTGTTATGAGAGTTCTATATTTTCATCGATAGGTTGATTTCGCCAGCTTCCAATACCATCCCACCAGCTCGAGACGTAATCAACAATCATCAAATCCTGATACTTCTTTTTACATAAATCCATCGCCATATCGCGGAGCTGTCGCATACAACCCAGTCCCCCAGCTTGCCACGCATTGACTCCTATGTCAACCGCTTTACGTTCCGCCTGTCTAAAATTTGCTCTACTGGTTGTCAACAGTTCAGCGAGCTTTTCAGCCTGCGGCTTCAACGCCTCCTGCCACCTGCACCTGTCCGATTCTTCCTTCGCCAGCACCTCTGCCAACAAATGCTCACGGTCCTTCTGTCTCTTTTCCCGTTCGGCTCTAACTTCGGCCAGCCGTTCGGCGCGATGTTTTCGGCTTGCAGGGGGCAACAGCATTTCCAGCAGTGCCGTCACCGGGTCCACAACCACCCAGACCAGAAAGGTTGTCCCCAGAGTTCCCAGGGCGACTCCCAACAGGAATTGCTTGATTATACTTACGCCTATCATTCCCAGGCAGCCGGCCAGGCCGCCTAAAAAGGGAGTTGTGATATAGAACACCGTATAGTAATCCGTGCTCGTTAGTGGATGTTCTACTTCTATTTTCTGACTCCGTGCAGCACCCCTGAAAATTGCAAATAAATATAGACTAATCAGCAGCAAAACTATCAATACAGAATGCCCCGAGAGGGAAAATATAACCCACCACTGAAAACCTGCCCGCCGCAGTGCGAAGGCCAGAATATAACCGACGCACAGAATAAACCAGGCCGTGCCGGCAAGATGAATTAACTTCAGTGTTCTATGACTAGACACTGAT
>DAOVNI010000061.1 GCA_030630315.1 Phycisphaerae bacterium
GAGAGGAAATATCGAATTCGCCGTGGGCGAACCTTTGGTATCGAATCTGAATGTCCAATGTCGAAGTGCAGATGCGCGTTAGAATAGGCAAGATTTTTGCGGTTTTTCGACCAAAAGTGCGGGCGATGTTAGTTTTTAGTGCGATCCCTCGACTGCGCTCGGGACAAGGTTTTGAGTTGGGATTGAGATTGCCACCCCAGTGAGATAACGCTTCACTATCTCACTGGGCAGTCGGCCTCGCAATGACGTATTCTTATGGATTTGGAGCATTCGCGGGAATGACAGTGTTACCCCCACCGCGCGGGGTGGGGGCTAAATCGCCCGGCAAGCCAGCGTTTATTATAATAGATGCCTCCGCTTCGTCCCCGTACCAATCAGGCCTGAGCCGAAGCTCAATTGGTGCGGGACTCCGGTCGGGATGACAGCGGGTGAGCTTGCCGGGATTGTGTAAGCTTTTTAGTTTGAGGAAATTAGGTTCTGAGAATGGGGCCGATATCTTCCATTTCCTTTTTTACTGCCACCCTCTTTACCCTTGCGGCTGCTTTTAGTTTGGCGGTGGCCTTGTCCTGCAAATCGCCCGGCTGGCGGGCTTTGTCTATCATTTCCTCCAGTGTAATCTTGCCGGCCTCATAGAGCCGCCAGAGGTGCTCATCGAGCAGCTGCATTCCCAATTTTCTACCTGTTTGAATGCTCGAGTCAATTCGGTAAGTCTTGTTTTCGCGGATAAGGTTTGAGATGGCGGGTGTTACGACCATAAACTCATAGGCGGCCATTCTTCCACTTCCGGTGGCTAAAGGACAAAGTGCCTGACTGAGGACTGCTATTAAATTGGTACTTAACTGGATGCGAATTTGCTCCTGCTGGCCGACCGGAAAGACGTCAATAATTCTGGTAATCGTTCCTGCTGCGCTTGTCGTATGGAGGGTGCTAAAGACGAGGTGTCCGGTTTCGGCGGCCCTGATAGCG
The DNA here is from genome assembly GCA_030630315.1 of Phycisphaerae bacterium. Lineage (GTDB taxonomy): Bacteria > Planctomycetota > Phycisphaerae > Sedimentisphaerales > Anaerobacaceae > JAUVYQ01. The sequence continues at coordinate 967 of DAOVNI010000061.1, forward strand.
GATTCGATTGTTTCGAGGTCCCGCAACTCGCCGACTAAAATCACATCAGGGTCCATTCTCAAAACTCGTCTTAACGCCTCGGAAAAACTGGGCACATCGACGCCGACTTCCCGCTGGTTAATAATGGATTTTTTATGCGTGTGATAATATTCTATCGGCTCTTCAACGGTTATAATATGGCGGTCAAAATTTTCGTTAATATAGTTTATCATAGAGGCCAGGGTAGTGGTTTTGCCGCATCCGGTTGGTCCAGTAACCAGAAACATTCCCCTCGGCCTGCGGCACAAAGCGGCGCAAATCTTGGGCAGCCCTATTTCTTCAAAGGTCATAATATTCGTTGGTATCAGTCGCAGGCACAGCGTGATGTTACCCTTCTGTCGAAAGACAGCGACGCGAAATCTCGCTTCATCGCCGTAGGCAAAACCGTAGTCGGTTCCTCCTTCTTCCTGAAGCTCCTGCTGATTTCGCTCAGGGGTTATGCTTTTCATTAAAGCGACAGTATCATCCGACTCAAGAACCTTTGTTTCGAGAGATCTGAGATGGCCGTCTATTCTCAATACCGGCGAGCGGCCAACAACAAGATGAATATCCGAGGCCCCTTGTGAGACACAGGCCTGTAGTAACCTGTCCATATTAACTGTTGCCATTTGAGAATCCTTAACAACTATATTTCGTTTAATCTACTATCACGCCTTCTGTCTGCGTTATTCTGACCACTTCGTCCAGAGTCGTTATTCCTCTGGACACTTTAATCTTGCCGTCTTCCCTCAGAGTTCTCATTCCGCATGCTTTTGCCGCCTTTCTCAATTCGTTAGTAGGCGCCTTTGTAAAAGCCAGCTCTCTTAGCTCATTGTTCAATTCTACCATCTCGAATATGGCGATTCGGCCTTTGAAACCTGTATACTGGCACTGGCTACAGCCGGCCCCCTTAGAGGGCGGACGTTCTTCGACATCTTCGGGGCTAATATCGAGCGTTCGTAAAAGATATGGGTCCGGATTTTCATCAATTACCTTGCAGTTCTTGCAAATGACTCTTACGAGTCTCTGTGCCATAATGGCCTGTATCGAGCTTGCTACGAGGAACGGCTTAACACCCATATCTATTAGACGAGTAATCGCACTGGGGGCATCATTAGTGTGCAGGGTGCTGAAAACCAGGTGTCCGGTGAGGGCCGCCTGAATTGCAATATCCGCGACGACGCCGTCTCGAATTTCTCCGATGAGTATGATATTAGGGGCCTGTCGCAGCATCGCCCGGAGAATTCTTTCAAATGTCAATTCGATCTCTTCTTTGACCTGAACCTGGTTCATTCCGTCGAAGTTATATTCCACAGGGTCCTCAGCGGTAATAATTTTCTTGTCCGGCGTGTTAAGTGCCTGCAAAGCGGCATAGAGGGTTGTAGTTTTACCGCTGCCGGTGGGGCCTGTAACCAAAAAGATTCCGTTGGGCCTTTTGATTATCCGCTGAAAATGTTCATAATCATCCTGTTCAAAACCCAGTGATTGGATACCGATGTTGACGGCATCGGGGCGTAAAATTCGCAGCACTATACTTTCGCCGTGATTTCCCGGCAGAGCCGAAACACGAAAATCGATGTCCTGGCCTCCAACTGTGCGCTTAATTCTGCCGTCTTGCGGCAACCTCTTTTCGGCAATGTCCATACCGGATAGAATTTTCAGGCGGGTAGTGAGCGGTGCCTGCATATTCTTTGGGATGTTGTCTTTTTCCAAACAGACGCCATCAACCCGGTATCTTATTCGTACCCTATCGGCCATTGGCTCGATATGGATATCGCTGGCCCGCATATAGCAGGCATTATCTATTATGAGATTTGCCAGTCTGACAATGGGCCCGTCGTCAGCGCCGCCTGCAGCTTCGGCCCGAAGGGCTTCTGCCTGCAGCTCGTGACCGGCCTCGGTAAGTTCGGCGGCGGTTGCATCAATACTGTGTTTTAGCCTGTCATCTTCTTCCCTTTTTGCTTTATCAAACGAATCTTTGATGTAGGAGCGAATTTTCGAAGGGCTCGCAAGGCAGCAGTCCAGCTCGGTATTCAAGCGAAACCGAATCGCATCCATCGTATCGAGGTCCAACGGGTCGCTGATAATCAGTTTTAATCTGCCGTTATTCATACCGAGCGGCAGGATATTATGCCTTTTTATAAGGTCTTCGGGGACAAGCTTTACTGCGTCAGACGGAATGGGGGTTTGAGCCAAGTTGACGTATTCTAACCCAAATTGCTTTGCGATTGCCTTAGTTAGGGTTTCTTCGTCCAGTAGGCCGAGGTCGAGCAATATCTGGCCGAGCCGTTTATTATTGGTTTTTGAGGCCTTAATCGCGTTGATGAGCGCCTGTTTTTCTACGAGCCCGGCTTTGTAGAGTATTTCGCCTAAATGTCTGCGTTTTTTAGCCATATTTTGCTAACCCCAGTAAACCTGATTATAACATTATTAAGGTGGTTAGTCAACCCTACAATTTTAATCGGAGCATATTCAGGGCTGTTTGTGCCGCTCGAAGGCGGATAAAGTCTCTACCGTGCGAAAAAATAAAGCGTTTAGTTTCACAGCCGTTATCGGAATCTACGCTAATATATACCAGGCCGACGGGTTTTTGTTTGCTGCCGCCGGTGGGGCCGGCTATGCCGGTTATACCGATTGCGAAAGCGGTTCCAGCCCTTTTTCTGGCACACTGAGCCATAGCCCGGGCTATCCTGTCGCTGACAGCTCCGTGCTTTTCAATCAAATCGGCTGGAACGCCAAGTTCGCTGGTCTTAGCGCTGTTGCTGTAAGTAACCCAGCCGTGCGTGAAATACCTGCTTGCTCCGGGGATGTCAGTTAACAGCCTGGCTAAGCAGCCGCCCGTGCAGGATTCGGCTACGGCGATTGTCTTTTTCTGCTGAGCTAACTTTTCACCCACCACTTCGGCCAAAGTCTGGTCGCCTGTTCCGTATATTAGCTCTCCAAGTTTATCTGTCAATAATTTTTCGTCTTTTTCGGCCATTTGCTGTGCCTGGATTTTATCTTTTGCCGTTGCGATAATATGGAGAGTAATCACACCGTGTTTAGCTGTGCAGTTGATTAGGGGATTTCTGCCCCGCCGGCAAAGATTCCCGAGTAATTCGGCGATATTTGATTCGCCCGCCCCGAAGCACTTTAATTTTCGTACTACCACAGCCTGCTCAGTCACGAATCCTTTTAGCTCCGGAAGGACCGACTCTTCAAACATCTGCTTCATTTCCGATGGCACGCCGGGCAAAGCGATAAGCAACTTGTCTTTTACTTCGGCCATAATTCCGGGAGCTGTACCAATATTGTTCGCAAGTGCTTTAGCACCGGCTGGTATGTATGCCTGAATTGTGCACTTTTGTGGCATTTGCAAATTTCGATTAGCGAAAAAATTCTGTATCTTTTGCAGAAGCTCGTTTTTCAACTGCAATTCGGTACCGAGCAGTTTTGCGAATGCCTGACGGGTCAAATCATCATCAGTCGGACCCAGCCCGCCGGTTGCCAGAACCAGGTCAGCGTCACTACTCGCCAGATTAAATGACCGTATAATTGCATCCGTATCGTCGCCAACGGTGTAAGAGCTGACAACGGGTATACCGATTGAAAGCAGTCTCCCACTTAGCCAGGAAGCGTTAGTGTCTACCGTTTGACCGTTGAGCAGCTCATTGCCGATGCTGACGATACTTGCCTTTTTCATAAGGTCTGATTTACCGCCGAGTTCGCAGAGCCCGCCGAGAAAGTATTTTTTTTAATTTCTTTCGTCTCGGCACTCTCTGCGGTTAATCTTTTTTTAAGTACTCCGATTTTAATCCTAGATTCAGCCGGAAACAAGAAAAAAACGCTTTCTTGCAGGTCTCGGAGCGAGCTGCTCAGCAAGGTTTAGGCGGCTGGCAGGGGGCCGGCTGCAACAAGCTTCTTGTTGATAGCGTCGACAATGAGATTGAGCCCCTCGAGGGTCCGAGCGCCCAGCAAGATCAGGTCACCGGGCTCGGCAAAAACCACCTCATCTATGGTGAAGTTTTTTCTTATATGCACTATTGCGAAACCGACGCTGCGAGTCACCACTTCACCATTAGCCATAACAAAGCGGATGTCCTTCTTTTCTCTGGTGACTGCGATCTTCTCTAACTTTGCCGCAGGAACCCAGGTGTATTCGCTACCCGTATCCACGAGGAGCTTCGGTATTCGGACTGATTTTGACCTATCGATGTGATTGCCAATTCTACAACTTGTGTGAAACGTACCCATACTTATATCATACACTCGTTCGCTAAAATTTCAAGCACTTTTTTTCTGAGCAAGAAGACCAGCGAGCCTCGTTAGAGACCCGACGGAAAAAGTCTCTAACGGGGCCAGCCAATAAGTCGAAATATTCTCATAGCTACCTCCTTAGACCACTAAAACTTGTCCTGAGCAACGTCGAAGGATCCAAAATCTCAGCTAACGAGAAGCTCAGCCGCGCGATTCATCGCGTCGGCTGGAGCGAATACTTATGGCACCTTTGTTATGGTATTGGCTCTTTCCCCATCCCTCTCGTATCGACCTCTTTGACTTGCCCCTCTACCGTCACGGAGAGTAAATTGTTATCTATCCATGCGATAGACTCGATTTTCGTGCCTTGTGGATATCGAAGCACAACTTTCTCCTGACCCGTGCCGTCTAACTCCAGGACTCTGATATCTTGCACAAAATTAGATGCGCTACATGTCGAATAATGCCACGCCAGCTTTCGCCCTTGTTGGGAAACTGCAGGAGACCGCTGGATGAAATAATCACGAACAGACATTCTCAATCTTGCTTCTCCGTCTGCGTCCGCAGACCACAGCTGGGACCGCCAACCATCGTATCCTACATCTAAAAAGTAGTAGAAGCGCTTGCCATTTGGAAACCACTGCGGACATCTACCGGGAATCAACTTAGTCAAACTTTCGGTTTCTTTCTTGCGTAAGTAAATCCATCCTTTCGATTCAGCGAGAACATCGCCGCTAGCAGGATTTGTCACCTGGTTCCGAAGCTCGGTTGGTTGACCGATTCTTTGTCTTTGTAATCCTACACACCCACTCAATAAGACTAAAAATGTACCAACGATCTTGATAGGCTCCTGTAACATGTCCGACGATTCCTAACTATTGCTCATCTGGTTTCCGCATAAACCTTTTCATCTGGCAGATTTGCCGTATAATATCCCTGCTGTTAGATTTTTATTTTAAGTCTAAATATTTGGCCGCTTTTAATCTATGGCCAAGCATGTCCACTAATATTCCTGATTGCTCCAATGGGATATAGCCTATTAACGGTTCATATGTACCATCTGAGGCATCCATTTCTAAGAAGGCCACTTCACTAAAAATTTTCTGAAATCCTTCAACTTGAATAGATACCGGACCACAAATTTCTACTTCTTTAATGTTTTGATCCGCAAACTCTACTTTCGCTATTCGCGTTTCAGCCAAATTACCTAAATCCTTCTTCCAATTCGTTGGTAATGTTAGCATACTAGCGCCTGTATCGACTAATGCGTCAAATGTTCGAGATTTAGTTTTATCAATAGAATTAGTTACTGTTGCTTTTGCAACAATTCTTCCCATAACATTCGCCTCTTACATTCAAAATCTATTGTATTATATAATATTTTTAATTCATCTTCAACTAAATCTAACTATGTTTACGTGGTTTCCTTTATCATCAGGGCTTTTATATGGTTTTCCGCATAATCATTTTCGTCCGGCAGATTTGCCGTATAACACTCATAGGATATCTTTAGGTAGTTTAGAGAGCTCTTTGAGAAAACGTTTTGTATATTCGATTTTCCACACTCTATTTCAATGATTGGTAATAACTTTTTGCATCTTCAATTGAAAGCCGTTCATCATTTTTTACCTCATCCATCAATTTTGCCAATCCATAATTTTCTATTATCTCTTCTAAACGCTCAAAGTCCTCAATCGGTATTTGAATGGCGGTAGGCTTTTGATTTTCGTCCAGAACTACATGTTTATGAATTTTTAACATCTTTTCACTCCTGAAAATTGATTTTCATAACCTCACCGTATAATTTACGAAAGCGCTCTGTTGTATGGGAAATCATAGGCTATCAATATCCAGCGGTTTTGTCCTTCCCTGCTTGTGCTCTTCAATGGCCTCATTGGCAAGCCTACTCAAAATATCTTCAGAACCTGCGAATGCTTTTTCCCATTTTTTTTCTGCTGTCAGCTCATCCAATAACCGCTTAGCAAGTACATTTTGTTCAAGTTCTGGCAGCTTTGACGCTTCTTCAAACGCCTTTTCCAGAAGTTTTGTCATGTCTCACCTCCAATGTATATGCACGCCTAACTATGTTTATGTAATTTCTGTATATTAATATGATATTACACTATAGAAGGAGGATTTTCAAGGGAAAAATTATGTTTTTGGCCCAAAAATGACTCAGGCCCTGGTCTTGCCGCCCGAAACGTTGATGACGGTGCCGTGGATGTAGGCGCTGCGGTCGGAGGCCAGGAAGCATACCGTGTTGGCAACTTCGCTGAGCTTGCCACTTCTTCGCAGAGGAATAGCAGCTTTCTTATACCTTTCACGCAGCTCTTTGAGGGTAATTCCTCGCGTGTAGGCCAGCGCGCGTTCGTATTCCTCGGACCGCAGCGCGGTTGCCTCCAGGATACCCGGGGCGACGCCGACAACCCTGACATTGTATTTGCCGAGCTCCTTTGCCCAGGACCTGGTCAGATTGTAAACGGCCGCCTTCGTGGCGGCATAGACGCTCTGGCCCTGGGAACCTTCGGAGCCGGACTCGGAAGCCATATTGATTATGACACCGCCATTGCCGGACTTAATCATAACCCGCGCAGCCGCCTGCGCAGACAGGAAGAGCCCTTTTTGATTGACTGAGACAACCTTGTCCCAAATATCTTCGGTCA
>DAOVNI010000005.1 GCA_030630315.1 Phycisphaerae bacterium
ATGGTGACCGGCGTCTCCGAATCAAGTGTGACGTTGGATGCCAATCATCCTCTGGCTGGGAAAAACCTGACTGTCGATATCCAGCTCGTAGATGTATCTAAAATGAGACTTATGACTTATTCAGAATTTGAAGAACTGAGAAAACAAGACCCTTACTATAAGAAAAGCCGCTGGGAATATCTTAAAGAGGTTATTGATATTATAACAAAAGAATCTTTTAATTCTGTATTAGAGCTGGGTGCTTATAAACAACCTATTGTACATGGATCTGACATAATGGATGTGAACCCCGACCGTCCTAATTTAACATATCTTCATGATGCTACCAAGATTCCATGGCCGGTAGAAGATTCTAAATATGACCTATTTATAGCATTACAAGTGTGGGAACACCTAAAAGATAAGCAAAAAGAAGCATTTAAGGAAGTCATCAGAACCTCGAAAATGGCAATACTAAGTTTTCCATTAAATTGGAATTGTCCTGAAAATATTCGTCACCATAATATAACCGAAGAAAAAATTTCAGAATGGACTCTTCACGTTAATCCCGTTAAGAAGATTAAAGTTGGTAAAAAAACCAGCAAAAGGATTATCTATTTTTTTAAATTCAAGTAAACGGAATTTGTATAAAATTACTGTAAAAACTAATCCAAAAGACTCATGAATATTCAGGTTAGTATGAAACACAGATGTCCAGTCTGCCACAAAACCGTTAAGGTGTCGCCCCAGGCACAATCCGAAGAGGCAAAATACTTTCCTTTTTGCTCCCGCCGGTGCAAGCTGGTGGATTTGGGTGCCTGGCTGGATGCCAAATACAAGATAATTTCCGAGTTGCAGTCGCAGGAATCCGCCGAGCCACCCGATAATTCCTCCGATACCCCTTCTGACAAGCGGTAAATGACAATATTCTAAAATAAAATATTGCAAAATTTGTTGAAAACGACGGATAATAACTATATATTTTTCGTATCTGTTCTCTATGATTAAGACAAGGCAACTGTAACCCTTTTGAAAGGACGCAAAATGCACAGCGAAAAAGAATTCTCTCAAGTTTTTGACAGTGTTCTCTTCCCAAAGATATTCCAGGCCTTCCGTATGGCCATTCAGCCAAGCAAATTAATAATCGCTCTCCTGGCAGTGGCTATTATATGCCTGGCCGGCCGGATTATGGACCTTATAGTTGTTGCCACATCAGGTCAAGGTGAAACCGGCGTATTTTCCACGCTCTGGCATTCCGCCGCAGCAGGATTTCACGGCGTAGCACATTCACTATTACTATTCGACCTGCCGGGTATAAAGGCAAATATTACTGAGTGCCTTGAAGTATTTGGAGGGACATTCACGGACCATTATCTTTATTGCATCATCTTTATCGTAATAACACTTGCCGTGGTTTCCGTTGCAGGTGGAGCTATCTGCCGAATTGCGGCGCTGCAATTTGCTCGAGGTGAAAAACCCGGCCTGACCGAGGCGCTGCGCTTCAGCACAAAAAGATTCACAAGTTTTTTCACCACACCTCTGGCACCGGTCGGGATAATTATCTTCATAGGCCTGTTCATATTTGTTTTGGGGCTGATAGGAATCATCCCACGGGCCGGTGAGCTGATAGTTAGCATCTTTATGCTGTTAGCTTTGATTGCAGGGGCGTTGATAGCCGTCGTTTTGATAGGAGCGGTTGCAGGATTTAACCTGATGTTTCCTGCCGTGGCATATGACAATTCAGACTGTTTTGATGCGACAAGTCGTTCTTTTAGTTATGTATATGCAAAGCCGTGGCGAATGGGCTTTTATACGGTGATAGCTGTGGTTTACGGCGCAATTTGTTACATATTTGTGCGATTTTTCGCCTTTTTGTTGCTCCTGGTTACCCGCCAGGCTTTGCAGGTCGGTGCACAGTTTGCATCCTGGTTTTTTGGCTTGCTCGGTATAAGCAGCAGTAAAGTGGTTCATAAGCTTACAACAATCTGGCCTGAGCCAAGCTTTGGGAACCTGGTTGAACCACCAGATTTGGCAGCGGCTAATTGGTCGGAATCAGTTGCAGCCATTTTGGTATACTTATGCTTATTGGCTGTTGTCGGCTTAGTGGTTTCTTTCATAATAAGTTTTTATTTTTCCGCCAATACTATAATCTATTCACTTATGCGCAACAGAGTTGATAATACCGCTCTGGAGGATATTTACACACATTTCGAGGATATTGAAACTGAGCCGACCGCAACTGAATCAAGGTCCGAAGAAACGCAACAAGAGGCAGAAACGCAGCCGGGTTCATCGTCTTCAGCAAAGTAACGGAATAACTTCTTTGCGCGAATATCTCAAAGTATGGCGGATGGTTTTGCATCGCGGAATTTTTTGCGTCACGCCCCGTGCTATGCTCACAACGATGCTAATTTCTCGCTCAAGGAGCTTCTCACTCTTCACAGAGGTCGGTGGACATCCCAAATTGTATAGCGATAATCTCTTGACACACGCTTAAGCTGTTGTTATACCTAAGGGCAAAATTATGGTGCTGAGAAAATATGTCTGACTCGAACACAAACACAAACCTAAAAAGCAAGAATCAAAACCCACCGGAGCTCTCAACTCCCCCTGCGGTGTTGCTCACGTTTCGTAAGCCCCTGATTATACTTGCCCATATAGCTGCTTTCGCTGCCTCTCTGATGCTTTCCTTCCTGCTGACACACAATATGCGGTTCGAACGCAGCTGGCTCGTAGAGCAGTATCCTCTTCTGTTGGTGTTCTTTATTATCATCAAGTTGCTGGTATTCGCACTTTTTAAGCAGTATCGCGGCTGGTGGCGCTATGTCGGCATATCGGACATTACCGGGATTTTGCGAGCTTCACTTGTAAGCACTATAACTATTTTCGTTTTATGGCTTGCAGTAGTGCTGCAAATCGACGCGGTCCGCGGGCATCTTCCGGACATAGCTGACACGGCACAAAGCATATTTATGCTCGATTTCGCCGGCACATTTTTGCTCCTGGCCGGACTGCGAATGGTAATCCGGCTATACTACGAGGAGTTCCGCACCGTCGAAGCCGGCCGGTTGAAACGATTCCTCATAGTCGGCGCAGGCAATGCAGGCGAAGCTCTGCTGCGGGAAATTCACCGTATGCCCGTAGTTCAATACGATGTTATCGGCTTCATCGATGATGACCCTTCCAGACAGGGCATTAATATCCACGGAATACCGATACTCGGTACTGTTGAGCAACTGCCCAAAATCTGCAAGGACCGCAACATCGAAGAGATTGCAATCGCAATGCCGGAAGCCGGCCATCACCAGCTAAGACACGTTATTCGGGTATGCGAGGGTACTAAAATTCGGTTCCGGACCGTGCCGTCAATTACCGATATTGCTTCGGGTAAGTTCCGTGTCTCTCAGATTCGAGATGTGGATATTAACGATTTGCTCGGCAGAGAAGCTGTCGAGCTTGACCTGCATTTAATAGAAGCCTTTGTGAAGGATAAAACAATTCTCGTTACCGGTGCCGGCGGCTCCATCGGCTCGGAAATGTGCAGGCAAATATGTAATTTTGACCCGAAGCTGCTTTTGCTAATTGAGCAGGCTGAAAATCCCTTGTATTACATAGAGCGAGAGCTGCGCAAGCAATTCCCCCACGTACCCATAAAAACGATTATTTGCAACATTACCGACAAAATACGTGTGGATGAAATTTTTGAAAAGTATAAACCGCAAATTGTTATTCACGCTGCTGCTCACAAGCACGTACCTTTGATGGAGCTCAACCCGGGCGAAGCTATCAAAAACAATGTTGTAGGCACACAAGTCGTCGCCGATGCCGCGGATAATTACGGTGCTGCCAATGTTGTTATGATCAGTACCGACAAAGCTGTCAACCCAACCAGCATAATGGGCTCATCCAAGCGGATTGCAGAAATGTATATTCAGGATTTAAACAGGACCAGCAAAACACATTTTGTAACCGTGCGGTTTGGTAATGTGCTTGGCTCCGACGGCTCGGTCGTACCTATCTTCAAGAAGCAAATAGTTGAGGGCGGCCCCGTAACCGTTACACACCCCAGGATGAAGCGATATTTTATGACCATACCGGAAGCAAGCCAGCTCGTTCTGCAAGCAGCAACGATGGGAAAAGGCGGAGAAATCTTTGTGCTTGATATGGGCGAGCCGGTAAAAATTGTGGACTTGGCCAAAGAGCTTATTACGCTCAGTGGTTTCAGGCCCGGAGAAGACATTGAAATAGCTTTCACAAACCCACGACCCGGTGAAAAGCTTTTTGAAGAACTTTCATTAGATGACGAAGATATGCAGCGCACAAGGCATCCCAAAATCAGTATATGGAAGAATATTCCGATGGACCGAGATAAGCTTCACGCAGGTATAAACGAGCTGCTAACTATCGCCCAAACGCAAAACCACAGCAAAATAGTTCGTAAAATCAAGGAGCTTGTGCCGGAATATATGGGCGGAAATAATCAAAATACTGAAGTTATTAAAGAGGAAAACTCAGATTAAATCACATTACGTCAAAATTCCTTAATAAAAAAGCCGCTTCGAAAAGCGGCTTTTTTGTTCACGGTCAATCATTCGTTACCCCTGCGAATTATTGCATTTGGGGGTCCTCTCTTGGGTGAGCGTTTTCGTAAACCTCTTTTAGTTTTCTTGTGGTAAGATGCGTGTAAACCTGGGTCGTTGAGAGGGACTGATGTCCGAGCAATTCCTGAACGCTTCTTAAATCCGCGCCGTTGTTTAACATATGCGTTGCGAAACTATGGCGCAGGGTATGCGGGCTGATCGCCGGGTCAAGACCGGCCATCTTAAGGTATTTGTCCATCTTGCGACGGACACTGCGTGTGCTGAGACGCCGGCCGTGCTTGTTCACGAACAGGACCCTCGAGTCAAAATTACTGTTGCTTTGCGCTCTTTTATTTCTGAACTCCATATAGTGCTGAATAACCTGCAAAGCAGATGAGCCGATAGGTGCAATTCTTTCCTTTTTGCCTTTGCCTCTGATATGTACGACCTCACCTAAGAAGTCTATATCATCCATATTTAACGCCACGAGCTCACTAACTCTTATGCCCGTGCTGTAAAGCGTCTCCAGAATAGCTCTGTCTCTCGCACCCAGCCAATTATCCATTGGCGGTGTTTCAAGCAACCTCTTTACTTCTTCGTATTCAAGAAACCGCGGCAGTTTTTTCTCTTGCTTGGGTGTTCTAACTACCGTAACCGGATTGGAGCTAACCTGGTTTCTTTTGACGAGGAACTTGTAAAAGCTTCGCAGCGTGGCAAGTTTACGAGCTATGGTCGTCTTGGAATATTGCTTCTCATTTAAGAAAGCCAGATACGTTCTGACAGCATCCGTCTCCACTGAAACAAGTAACTGGTCAACCTTGGGCTTAGTCTGTGTTGCCACCGCTGTAGCTGGGCCGCCCTGCTGATGAGGCAATGAAATCGGCTCATCAGCCGGCTGACTACCAACAGAAGCGCCAATCAAAAACTCACTAAATTGGCTCAGGTCGGCACCGTAACACTTGGCTGTGTGTTCGGAGAACCGCTTTTCAAATCTCAAATAATTCAGGAACTCTTGGACAATCACACTATCTTTCATAATGCACCTACCTTCAATATAATAGTGGCTTCCCCGCGCCGTGAAAGATTATCTTAATTTTCGGGTTGCCGTTTTGCGGCTTATTGCAAAACCGAGCCCGTTCAAAAACCTCAATTACATTCACTCACTTTCTTACTAATGCGTGTGAATTTGCGCATCCGTATTTTCGCGTAGGAGTTCATCTGCCTGACCAATAAGCGACTGCGTCAGTTTGAAACTCAGTACCGCTGCATCAAACCAATCGAAATCGGTCCGTTTATCCTTTGCCTGTTCAATCAGAGCATCCAGAAGTTTATCTTCACGGCCGTTCTCGTAACGAAATATAAACTTCTCTGCTCCCTTGTTCAAAACCAGTTGTCGCGTCGTCTTTTTCATCACTCGTTTTCGCCATTCTTCGCTTCGCTTACGACCCCAAAATACCGGTCTGCTGCACGCTTCGTATAAACACCTGTTCCCTTTATCGGTCTAAAAGCAATTTACTTAAAGCGAAACTTCGATTCCCCTTACAAATACGGTAAAATTAACACTTTGGGAAACCCCACAGCACTTTTATCGGCCAATAAGCCCCCCACCTTTACAAATTGAACGCGAGTATTAACAAATTACCCGCAAATTTACACAAATTTATTGCCCTCCCCCCCGGCGTGCCGGAATTCGCGTCTAATTGGCCTTGAAGAAGATTATTCCGTCCTTTTCCTCGGAATCAATAACCCCCTGCTGCTGGAAATGACTGATATATTTTAACGCTTCATTGCGGCCGATACCAAGGCCTGAACATATATCATTTAGCGAGCAAGGCCTGCGTTTCAGCATTGATAACACATCTTCAGCCTTACGCTCAATATCCCCGGTGAAGCGTTGCCGGGAGAAATCGGCCACAACCTCACATTTTTCCCCCAGCTCTTCAGCTATATACTGCAGCTTTTCAGCGTCCACTCTTTCGACGCCGGCCTCTGCCGTAGGTCGTACGGCTGTATTAAGCTGGACCTTGTCCGGCCGAATAAGTTCTATCGCATCCTTGATTTTGCCAATTTGCTCGGCATCGGTATTTAACCCTTCGACAAAAAAAACCTCAAGCCACATCTGGCCGGCAAACTCATTCCTAAATGCGCATAATCCCGCAATCAGCTTTTCAATACTGATATCTTTATGCGGACGATTTACCTTCCGAAAAGTCTGTTCGTCACCGGCATCGAGAGAAGGTATCACCACATCGGCCCTTGCGCAGTCCGCTCGAACAGATTTGTCTATTAAGAGTGTTCCGTTGGTCAAAACAGCAACTGGTACATTAGTAATTTTTTTTATTCCTTCTATAAGCTGACCTAATCTGGCATTCAGCGTCGGCTCGCCGGAACCGCTGATGGTAATAAAATCAGCTTCTAAGCCTTCGGCCAATCTTTCTCTTAGCTCACCCAAAACCGCCTCAACAGAAACATAGTCCTTCCGTTCTACGGTCTTTTCAGTGGTTCTGCCAAGCTGGCAATAGATACAATCCAGTGTACAAACCTTAAACGGCATGATATCAACGCCGAGACTTCGCCCCAGTCTTCGCGAAGGCACCGGGCCGTACAAATATTTTTGTTCCTCACTCACTCTTTTTATCCACGTACGAGCTTGAATATTTTTTTGCACACGCCTAATAAATTTTCGAGCCAATCTATCGGCATAATGCTGCCGGCATCTGATTTTGCTTTTTCCGGCTCGGTATGGACTTCGATGAAAAGCCCGTTCGCTCCGGCGGCAACAGCAGCTTTCGCAAGTATCGGTGCCATCTCTGGTCGGCCTGCGCTCGCATTGCCGAGCCCCCCGGGCTGTTGGGTGCTGTGGGTCGCATCGAAAACGACCGCAAGCCCAAGCCTCTTCATAATCTCGATGCTCGTCATATCGTTGACCAGCCGATTGTAGCCGAAAAATGTGCCGCGTTCGGTAAGTATAATTTTTTCATTACCGCAGGCACGAATCTTCTCGACCACATTTTTCATCTCAGCAGGCGAGAGAAACTGGCCTTTCTTTATATTTACAGGCTTGCCCGTTCGCCCGCAGGCACAAAGCAAATCTGTCTGCCTGCACAGAAAAGCAGGAACCTGCAGGCAATCGACAGCTTCGGCGGCAACAGCAGCCTGGGCCGGCTCGTGCACATCGGTCATAACAGGCAGGCCGGTTACGCGGCGGACCGCCGCAAGAATCTCCAGACCCTTCTCCAGACCCGGACCACGAAAGCTGGATATGCTGCTGCGATTGGCCTTGTCGAAACTCGCCTTGAAAATCACCCCTACACTCGCCCTCTGACCAATATCGACAAGTCTATTTGCAATATCCAGACAGATGTCTCTGCTTTCAATAACACAAGGCCCTGCCATTACAAACAAAGGCGCATCCAGACCAATTTCAACATCACCAACTTTAAAGTTCACTTTATTCATACTCCGTATCTCATACTAAACTAAAAGCTAAAAAACTAAAAACCATAATTCAAAACTTATTTTTTAATTTGATTTTGAATTTTAAGTTTTGGTTTTACATTTTTACTTTTTCGCTTTTCGCTTTATTTATCCTATTGCTCTGACAATTCTTGTTCTTATCCCTGCCGGCTTGGCGCCTTCCGGCACCATCACACTGACAGCCTGCGGTATCACTGTAATTTCCATCGGCAAATCCGGACCCGGGTCACCGTCAATTTCAGTCTCTATATGAACAGTCTCAGAGCTTACAGTGATGTTTTTGCCCTGACGGTATATAACATCGCCGCTTGCAGCATGCTGTTTAACAACCGTCATCACCGAATGCTTTAGCAAATGCACGCGAGATGCACATTTATAAATACACACATCCAGTAAACCATCACCGAAATCAGCATGGTGCAATATCTGAAGTCCCATCGCATATCTTGAAATATTTCCAACGAAAACCAACCCGCGACCATTAAAAATCTCTTCGCCTTCTACTTCCACCTTCATTGCACCGAATTTATAATTCCAGAATGTTCGCCAGATCGGCCCAACGTAATCAAAGTAATCTATGTGATGTCCCTTTCGCTGCTCGCTGACCCATTTGACCACCTGGCCGTCAAACCCAAAACCAGCTATGGAAGTAAAGCATTTTCCATTTGCACTTCCGAGGTCCAGAGGCCGAATGTATCCCGCCTCGAATGTCCTCGTTATTGTTTTTAATTTTTCATCAAAACCGAATTCATTTGCCAGCAAATTTTCCGTCCCGCAGGGCACTATCAGCAATGGCTTGTCACTGCCTTCCAGGCCGTGTGCGACCTCTCTGACGGTACCGTCACCGCCGGCAACAACAACCATTGCACAATCGTAATCGACCGCTGCGTCCGTAGCCAATTCGCAGGCATTGTCCAGAGAGGCAGTCAGACTAACCCTGACCTCGAACCCTTTTTTGACAAGGTATTCCTGAAACTGCCGGCCGGTCAGTTTGCTGCTGCTGGCACCGGACTTTGGGTTTACGATATAGGCAATATAGCCATCATCCGGCTTCATAATTGCGACCCCGGGCTTTCAAAAAAAACTTTTCTTTCCCCTTTGCCAAGCTGATGAAGCTTTTCATCCATCAAAAAAGCGTAACTTTCTCCGATATGCGGCACGTTTGCCAGTCCTAAATTCCTTCGCACATCAGCGATGCTTTCTCCATCGGGTCCTTCTATTTCCACAAAACCACCTAACAACGGCAGCTCATCCAGAGAAACCTCACACTCACCGAGCCGCCAGATTCGACGCTTCTTTTCAAAAACCAATACCTTTTCATATCCGAGTGCCGAAAGCAGCTTCTCAGCCGAATCGCCGTCTCCAACTTCAATCTCTATCTCCTGCCTTTTTTTGAATTCGTTTTTTTCTTTAGCGCCTTTATAAGTCAAAAAACACTTCTCACTCCTGCCAACCATCTGTCGCCGCAGCCGAAGACATCTATCGGTTTTAGTCAGCTCTGAGTTTGCATCATCAAAATAGTAATCTGTCTGCAACTGCTCTTCTAAAAACTCGGCGCCGAGCTCAGCTAACTTACACTTTATTTCTTGCAGCGAATCAACCTTTAATTTTGCTTCAATTTCGGTACTCATCAATAGATAACCGACTATGATTAGGTGATTATGCTTACTATTCTTGGTTTAACAACGATGATTTTCCTGGCCTCTTTGCCGGCCATAGCGGCAATTACCTTCTTGCTGCCGAGCGCTTTTTGTTTTATCTGCTCTTCGTCCGCCTCGGCAGCAACGACTATTCTGTCCTTTATTTTGCCGTTGACCTGCACCGCCAGTTCAATCTCTTTTTCCTTGATAAGCTCCTTGTCATATTCAGGCCAGGGCTCGTAAGCTACGGTATCGGTATGGCCCAATTTCTCCCGGAGCTCCTCAGCAATATGAGGTGCGAACGGAGCAAGAACCAGAACAAATTTCTCGACGACCGACTTTGGCCTGATTTCTCGTTGGCCCAGGTGATTTACAAAAATCATCATCGCGCTTATCGCCGTGTTGAATCTGAAATTTTCTATATCATCGCCGACCTTTTTTATCGTCTGATTCAACAGTCTAACTGTCGCTTCGCCTGCCTGGGCTTCTTTCACCGCCTCGGCAAGCTCGCCTGTATCCTCGTCGACAATCATTCGCCAGGCCTTTTGCAAAAACCGGTGCACACCTTCAACCCCCTGCATACTCCAGGGCTTAATCGCTTCCAGAGGCCCCATAAACATTTCATAAAGCCGCATCGAATCGGCACCATAACCGGTAATAACCTTATCGGGGTTGATTACATTGCCGCGGGACTTACTCATCTTCTGGCCGTCTTCGCCGAGAATCATTCCCTGATTGACAAGCTTCTTGAACGGCTCTTTGGTACTAACATAGCCCAGGTCATAGAGAAGCTTATGCCAGAATCGCGCATACAAAAGGTGCAGCACTGCGTGTTCGGCACCGCCGATATACAAATCAACCGGCATCCAGTATTGTTCCTTTTCCGGGTCCCAGCTTCGCCGATTATTATCCGGGTCAAGGTATCGCAGATAATACCAGCAGCTGCCGGCCCATTGCGGCATTGTATTCGTTTCGCGTTTCGCTTTTGAGCCGTCGGCCAATGTTACATTCACCCAATCGTCAATATTGGCCAACGGCGATTCGCCTGTCCCCGCCGGCTTATAGTTTTCAACCACCGGCAGCTCTAAAGGCAAATCTTCTTCCGAAAGCCCGATGACGCGGCCATCCTTCGTATGCAAAATCGGGAACGGCTCACCCCAGTAACGCTGCCTGCTGAAAAGCCAGTCACGCAGTTTATAATTCACAGCTTTTTGGCCGAGGCTTCTTTCAGCAAGCCAGTTTGTAATCCGCTCCTTGAATTCGGCTGTTGGCAGGCCGTTGAACTGACCACTGTTAATCGCCCTGCCGTCTCCTACAAAGCACAACTCACCCTGCCTGACCGATTCGGCCTGCTGCCTGTCATCAGGCTCAACGACCGGGATAATCGGCAGTTCAAATTCTTTAGCGAATTCAAAATCCCTTTCATCGTGGGCCGGCACCGCCATAATGGCACCGGTGCCGTAGCTTATCAAAACATAATCGCTTATCCAGATTGGAATCCTTTCATTGTTGGCCGGATTTATTGCGTAAGCGCCTGTAAAAACACCGGTCTTTTCTTTTGCCAAATCGGTTCTGTCCAAATCGCTCTTCCGCGCCGCCTGCTCACGATACTTTTCAACCGCTTCTCTATGCTCATCAGTTGTGATCATATCTACGACGTCAAGCTCAGGTGCAAATACCATATAAGTAGCTCCGAATAAAGTATCAGGTCTCGTAGTGAAAACCCAAAGATCCCGAGCGCAATTTTCTATCTCAAATTTGACCTCTGCACCGACGCTTTTGCCTATCCAATCGATTTGCAATTTCTTTATCGATTCCGGCCAGTCCACCTCAGCCAAATCTTCGAGCAGTCTTTCAGCATATTCTGTTATCCGCAGCATCCACTGCCGCATCGGGCGTCTTATTACCGGATGTCCGCCGCGTTCACTAAGGCCGCCAATGACTTCTTCATTTGCCAGGACCGTCCCGAGCGCCGGACACCAGTTGACAGGTACCTCTGCTTCATAAGCAAGACGATGGTCATCTATGTAACGGCATTTTTCATTTTCGCTCAGGCCTTCGGGAATAGGAAGTTGTTCTATTGGTTTTGCTTTCTGCTCGGTCTCATCAAAATAACTGTTAAAGAATTTCAGAAATATCCATTGCGTCCACTTGTAATAATTCGGGTCGGTAGTATTAACTTCCCTGTTCCAGTCATAGCTGAAACCAAGTGACTCGATTTGTCTGCGCATACCCTCGATGTTTCTTTGCGTGGTCTCTGCAGGGTGCGTGCCGGTCTCAACGGCATACTGTTCCGCCGGCAGACCGAATGCGTCCCAGCCCATAGGGTGCAGGACGTTGAAGCCCTTCATTCGTTTATACCGGGTGACTATATCGCTTGCGGTATAACCTTCAGGATGGCCAACGTGCAGACCGGCGGCGCTGGGGTAGGGAAACATATCCAGCACATAATACTTGGGCCTGGAATCATCGCAGTCGTTTGCTTTGAATGTTTTACGCTCTTCCCAGAACCGCTGCCATTTTTTTTCTACAGCATTGAAGTTATAGCCGCCCTTTTTCACGTTCATTTATCTTTTTGGCTCCTTGTAGGCCAGCTCCGAATTCTTAATCTCCCGTATATGGGCAAGTATTATCGCTGCATCCCTGGCAGCGCTTCGAGTCGCCTCCCTTGACTCCGGGCGAGAATACAGAGAATTGCTTCTCCAATTTTTTGCTGCCGCAGTAAGCACACCTCCTGCTCGCTCTGCCGCCGGAGTTTTCCAGAAACTCATTTATCTTGCCGCACTTACCACATTTATACTCATAAATAGGCACAATAGTTCCCAAGCAGCAAAAAAACGCCGAGCCTGGACTCGGACCTCCCGTCTCCGCTGCCGAACACAACCCATTGTCATTTCATAAGTTACAAAAATTCCTGAATTAAAATATCAATTCTGCTGCTTATAAGTTTTCGTCACACCATAGAATAAATATTAAGGAAAATCCACTAAAATCCATCACCTATTAACTGTCGCAACGCTTATACAATCAGCGCCGAGCAGGCATCGCCACGTGTACACTTGGCCAAATCTTGAAAGAGGGGTCTTAATACTACGCTGGATTTTTCAGAAGAATCCTGCTGTCCGCCACCACACATCCCTCTTCTTCGGGATAGACTATCAGCGGGTTGATATCCAGCTCGGCAATCTCAGGGTGTTCGGCGACCATCTGAGAAAGTCGAAGAATGCAATCTTTGATGGCATCGATGTCGCAGGGCGGCGCTCCACGGACCCCCTTGAGAACACCGTACGCCTTGATGGTCCGTATCATAATCTCCGCACTAATCTCCCACATGGGAGCCAGCCGGAAAGTGACGTCCTTCATCGCCTCAACAAATGTCCCCCCGAGGCCGAACATGCAGATTGGTCCGAACTTGGGGTCCCTGACGGCCCCGAGGATGATTTCCACTCCACGCCTGGCCATCCTCTCTATGATGACACCATCGATTTCTGCTGAGGGCTTAAACTTTTTTGCATTTTCAATAATATCTTCAAAGGCCTTTCGCGCCTCCTCTTTCGTCTTGATTTTCAGCCGAACGCCTCCCACATCAAATTTGTGGACAATGTCCGGAGAACAAATCTTCATGGCCACCGGAAAGACAAACTCCTCCGCTGCTTCATCCACCTGCGATAAATCTTTGAGCAGAATACTCTTCAAAACAGGGAACCCGTAACACTGAAGAATTTCGTTCGCCTCTTTTTCAGACATATAATATCTGTCCTTGCCGGCAAGTTTCTTTTTTATAACCGCAGTGGCAGTGTCACGGTCCGCAGCCACTCTCCGCACCTCTCTCCTCTCGAGACTCAGCAGGTTTCCATAAAATGCCATCGATGCCATTGACCTGACTGCTGCCTCGGGAAAAGCGTAATTGGGGATGCCGTGCTTTTCCAGATACTGAACGCCCTCGGAAACATCGACAATACCCATAAATGAGCAGAGCACCGGCTTGTCAATACCCTTCACCACGCGTGGGACGATCTGGGCAGTCTCCAGAACGTTAGTCATCGCCTGCGGACTGAGTATTACGATGCCACCATCCACATTTTCGTCCACAAGAATGTGGCGAATGGCCGCTTCGTAACGCTCATGCGTGGCATCTCCAATCACATCAACAGGATTCTCGATGCTGGCAGTTGGTGGAAGCTCTTGTTTTAGTTTCTGCTTTGTTTCTTCCGATAGAGCGGCAATTTTCAGGTTGTGTCGAATGGCGGCATCCGTAGCCATAATGCCGGGACCTCCGGCATTTGTTACGATGGCGATGCGGTTGCCCTTAGGTATCGGCTGTTTGGAAAAAGCAACGGCACGGTTGAAAAGCTCACCGATGCCCTCCACCCGCAGGATTCCGCTTTGATAAAAAATAGCATCGTATGCAGTGTCGGAGCCGACCAGAGCGCCGGTGTGAGAGGCGGCCGCACGAGCACCCTCCGCAGAACGACCGGACTTGATGGCGAGCATGGGCTTGCGGGCATCCCACGTGATTTCCCTTGCAGTCTCAAGAAACGCCCGACCGTTAGTAATGTCCTCCAGATACATAAGAATTACATCCGTATCCGGGTCATCTTTGAGATAGCGCAGCAGCTCTACCTCACTTACATCAGCTTTGTTCCCGAAGCTGATGAATTTGGAGAATCCAATGTCCCTGCCTTCTGCATAATCGAGCACCGCAGTACAAAGGGCACCGGACTGCGAAATGAAGGCGATGTTTCCGGCTTTCGGCATCTTCGTTGCGAAACTCGCATTCATCCGAACGCTCTCTTCGTTATTGATGACGCCGAGGCAGTTGGGCCCCACCATACGGATGCCGTATTTCGCAATCACTTCTTTCAGGCGATTCTCCAGCTCTACTCCATGCCCCCCTACCTCCTTAAATCCCGCACTAATGACAATGGCGCCTTTGACCTGCTTTTGGCCGGCCTCCTCCAGTATAGAGCAAACAATTTCGGCAGGAACAATAACGACTGCTAAGTCCACCTCATCAGGAATGTCCGCCAGCTTTGGATAGGCCTTTACGCTCTGGACGGATTTCGCCTTGGGATTGACCGGATAAAGCACTCCCCGAAATTCTGCACGGAGGATATTGCGAAACACAGCAAGCCCTACACTGCCAGGCCGGTTCGTCGCCCCCACCACGGCAATTGACCGGGGACTCATAATGAATTCAATGTCTTTTGTCATAGTGTTCTCAAAATACCCCACACGTAAGTGTGGGACAAATCAACAATATCCTACAAAAAGCTCTTTTGTCAAATGAATATTTTTCCTGAACAGGTTCAGTTTTTGCCCTATCAGGTCGTAGTGATGATTTAGATGCGGTGAAAGCGAAAGACATTCGCTTTGACCGCTTCTATCGTGGCTTCTATTGCAGGTGTAACTGTGCTGCGCTGTTGAGCGCTTACCGTCAGTTCCCTATCGCGTTCGGCTTCCCCGCCACAGAGAATGCTCCAGGCAACTGACCAGGCCCTTACGGTATTATCGACATTATATCCGCCGCCGCCGGTTGCAAGAATGGGTTTGTCAAAAGTTAGCAGATGGTTGATGATGTCGGCATAAACATTGTTAGTCAAATACAGGTGCGCAAGAGGGTCGCCTGCAAGGGCATCAGCCCCTAACTCAAAAACAAATACGTCAGGATTGAAAGCGGTAATTAACGGCAGGGCTATAGTTTCAAATGCCTTCATATACGCCTCGTCATAAGTGCCGATTGGAAGAGGGACATTTACACAGTAGCCCGCCCCCCCGCCGCTGCCGATTTCATCCTCGAATCCTGTTCCGGGAAACAGCGCTCTTGGGTTCTCGTGAAATGATATGGTCATCACGTCCGAGCGTTTGTAAAATCCGTACGCAACGCCGTCACCGTGATGGACGTCCACGTCCAAGTATAAAACTCGCTTCCCGGCTTCAGCTAATATCATACAGGCAAGGGCCACATCATTGATATAGCAGAAGCCGGATGCGCGTTCTGGGCCTGCGTGATGAAACCCGCCTGATGGATTAAATGCCACATCAGCCGAATTTGAAAGAATCAGCTTTGCCGCGACCAGTGTCCCTCCGGCAGCAAGGACCGCATAATCATATAGTCCCTCGAAGACGGGACAATCCTGCGTCCCTATTCCCATATTGAGTGCTTCGCTGTCCCACTTGCCCTTGGAAGCGGTTTGCAATGCGTGCAGGTAGCGGGCTGAGTGGAATTTCTTTAGAACGACCCTCTCAGCCGGGACGGGTGCTGCTTCGCTTCTGCCGCTGCCGGAGAGCAGACCCCTAAAGTTTACAATCTCTCTGGTTTTCCGGGCCCGGATGGTATTAAACGGATGCTCCGGCGGATAACGATACTCCTCCAGCTCCCCCGAATAAATAAAAACGGCTTTCCTCGTTGCCCCGTTAGAAATTTTCCCTTTTTGTGTCATATTCCTAATTCTCTTGAGCTACCTTTGTCATTGCGAGGAGCGCAGCGACGTGGCAATCTCAAAATCGTAAATAGTCGATAGTAAATAGTAAATTGAAAAGGCCGTCCCGATTTACTTATTGGTTTTGCTCGCCCTCACAAATAGCAGTTTCATTTTTATGTTTTTTTAACTCTATAAAAAGTTTTCTTAGGGCTGCAATATACATTATAGGAAACAATATTGTGCCAGCTATAACCGGCAAACCAATTGATAAATAGTTTGAAGGTGCTGAAGTAAAAAAAGATGTAAAAATAATCAAAAAGCCCACGAAAATCTGAAGACATATCAAAAGCCAAAATCGAAATTTGGTTCCAACAAAATCTTCTGACCATCCTACAGGATTGTTCCATATTGAATTTTTAAACATCATCTTAGCTCCCTTTAAAAAGTTAAAATTGCCGCACCATTTTAACAATTGCCTGCTTAAGTGCAATCGGCAACACAATACC
>DAOVNI010000252.1 GCA_030630315.1 Phycisphaerae bacterium
AATACCATATTGATTGCGGCTAATTCACTTTCACTCTGCACGAAGACCCGGCCCTCCTCGGGCATTCTTCTGGACATATAGGCGGTGATTTCGTTTTGCGGCGTAATCGGATAGCCGAAATAGGCGTCAACACCGGCAATGATGGCCGCCTCCGCCAGCGCCTCATTACCACACATTAGAATTCTCTCATTCACGCTACCACTCCTTCTTTTTTCACATTCAGCATAAATGGAGAATTGTAACTTTCAAAGAAATCTTCGGGAACTACAATAACTGAAACAAGCTCACCTTCCTCAAGAAGCATATCAAACAAAAGGTCGCTCAGACTTTCTCTAACTTCAAAAGGATTCAGGGACTGGTCGACCAGTACAAGCATATCAATATCAGAATCCCTCGTCGTTTCGCCACTTACATAGGAACCATATAATATGACCTTTTTGATTCCTTCCCCATACACCTTTACCAGATGTGCCTTTATTTGATTTATCAAGCGTTTTATTCTTTCATCCATCTTTCTTAATCTCTTAAAACGATTCTTTCAGTTAAAGTAGTTCCCCGTTAGATGCTTGCTATCTAACGGGGCTTATGCCTTTTCCTTAATGAGATTGGGCTTTCCTTTCTTGTTAGATTTGGCAGCTTTAACTTTGCTTTCGTAAAAAACTTCGATAGCCACATCCGGGCAGATAATCGCACACATAGCACACCCTGTGCAATCAGCGTTGGTTACCTCGGCGGGGAAGTAGCCATTTTGGTTGGATTGCCTGGAGATGACGATGCAATTCTTCGGACATACTACCACACACAAGCCGCAGCCTTTGCACCGTTCGGTATCAATAACTATTTTGCCAGCCATTTTCGTATTTGGTCTCTGTTGGGCCGTTTTATAACTTAGCTGACGAATTTTAACAGGGCTGCGTGTGTTTGTAAAGTCAAAATGCAATCAATTCGTGTCTCGTGAATCGTATTTCGTATGTTGTATAGCGTATAGCATTTAGCGTATAGTTTCTTTTTCTATCGGCTATCTTCTTGTCCTTATTTTTCCAGGTAAAGGACGTCGCGTTTCTCGTCGAAGCAGATGTCCCGGCCCTGTGCCACGTCGTCGGCACCGAGGCCGATTAGCTTCAGCGGATTGTAGAAACCCATCGCAATCAGCTCATCGCGGCTGACCAGCGAAAGTCGCGCCAGGTGGTTCATGCACTCCAGCATCGTTGCCGATGAGCCGCACAGGTACCCTGTTGCCGGGTCATACAATCGGCCGGTATCTTCGAGCACCACCTTATGACCCAGCGTCTCATACCTGCCCGGCCCAAATCCCGCCAATGATGAAGCGTCGCTTATCACAACGCAGCGGTCCGCGCCCTTGGTTCTGATAATAGTTTTCAGTACCGGAGCCGGCAAGTGATGGCCGTCAGTTATTATCGTCGCGACAAGGTCATCATTCGCCAGACCCGCCCAGATGGGATTCTTGTGCCTGGGCAGCACCGCCGGCACGCCATTACCCAGATGCGTAAGCGCGACCGCCCCTTCCCGCACCAGCTTCACCAAATCTTCCTCGCCGGCCATCTGATGTCCCAGCGAAACCGCAATCCCCCGGCCTACCGCGTACCGCGCCAGTTGTTCCGCCCCCCTTGCTTCCGCTGCTATCGTTATTAGTTTGACTTTGTCGCCGGCCCACTCGATTAGCTGTTGGAGGTAGCTTATATCCGGTTCTCTTATCCATTCGGCGTTATGTGCCCCCCGCGCCCCGTCTTGCGTCGAAATAAAAGGCCCCTCAAGGTGTATTCCCAGCAGCCGGCCGCGAAACTCCTCTCTCTGCAGTACCGCCGCCATTATCGGCAGGTTGTGCTTATAGACGTTCTCCGAACGTGTTATCATTGTCGGCAAAAATGCCGTTGTTCCAGCTTCAAACAACCCCCGGCAGGCCTGCACAAAATTTGCTTCCGTCAAATCTCCGCTGGAAAAATCCACTCCCTTGTAACCGTTGACCTGCAGGTCGACTAATCCCGGTATCTTCACCCCGTTAGAAATCCTTGCTTTTTGGTCCATATTATTGCCCCCGTTTAGAATTCCTAACGGGGTCCATTGCCTGAATCTCTTTTACCTTTCACGAAAGCAGTGACGCCGCCTCGGCGTCCATAAATATCTTGCAGTTGTTATGCCTTTGCAGTATTGACGCCGGACACATATTTGTTACTTGTCCTTCCAGAGCGTTCTTGACCGCCTCGGCTTTGCGCTTCTCCGGTACCGAGACAATTAAGCACGCACTTTTCATAATCTGCCGGATGCTCATCGATATCGCCTGCCGGGGTACCTGCTCTAAGGCCTCAAACCATCCTTCGCCCAACTGTTGTTTTTTGCATATATCGTCCAGCTCAACGATGATGAATGGCTCTTCGGTATCGAAGTCTGCCGGCGGGTCGTTAAACGCCAGATGCCCGTTCTCCCCGATACCTATCAGTGCCACGTCAATTGGATGTGTCGCGATAATATCCCCTAACCTCCGGCACTCCTGTTCGGGGTCGTCCGTATCCCCATTGACGAAATGTACCGCTTTCAAACCTGCCACCTTATCGACGAACCGCTCTTCCAAAAACTTTCTGAAACCGGCCGGATGGTTCGCACCCAGCCCTATGTACTCATCGAGGTGAAACATTGTTACTTTCGAGAAGTCGATTCCGCTCGCCCAGCCCCTCGGAGGGGCGGGGCTCGCCACCACAAGCTTCTTGAGTGTCTCGAATTGGCTGGTCCCCGTCGCCAGGATAATATTCGCCTGTCCTTTATTTTCTATTGCTTGCTTTATGACTTTTGCTGCCTGTGCCCCTGCCGCTGCTCCCATTTCCTGTGGCGTCTTGTAAATAAACTTTTCCATAATGCCAGTCTCGTTTTAATACGCAATTAGGTTTGGGTTAATCATAGGAAATTTCGGTGGCTCTGGCAAAAGATTTTCCTTGCCTTTCAGGCTACAAATATTTATAATATTTGGCGGTGTTAGGAGCAGTTCCGTAGAGGCCGATTGTGCGTCACACAGAAATAGAGCATTAGAAAAGGGTTTGTCTGCGAACAAATTACAGGTTTTTTGTAAATCAATGGGAGTTACTTTCATATGGTACAT
>DAOVNI010000017.1 GCA_030630315.1 Phycisphaerae bacterium
AGGTCCACCGTTTCGGCTGAACCTGCGAATTCGAAACAGTCACTGATTACCTGGCTCAACTTCTTCTGAGACATCGTCATATTGTAAAATGGCATTCCCGCAGGAAGTATATCGTTGAATATGCATCTGCCCACCGTTGTCCCAATTACTCGTCCAGCACCAATCTCTGGTGTCGGACTGTCATCGGCAATGACTTTTCTTCCCTTTTCAATCTGCACCTTAATCCTTATGTGTAAACCGATTTTGCCTATTTCGTAGACCATCATTGCCTCGAAAGCGTCTCGGAACGCCCGTATAGCGTAAAACCCTTTCTCCTCAGCTTTTCGCTTTTCGCTCTCCGCTTCGATACTGGTCAAATAATAGTTGCCCATCACCATATCCTGAGACGGTCCGACCATTGGCAAGCCATTGGCCGGCGAAAAAATATTGGAGGTGGTCATCATTAAGATATGAGTCTCGGCCTGGGCTTCAATACTCAGCGGCAAATGCACCGCCATCTGGTCGCCGTCAAAGTCGGCATTGAATCCCCTGCAGGCCAACGGGTGAAGCATAATGGCGTTGCCTTCGACGAGGATGGGCTCGAAGGCCTGAACGCCCATTCGATGAAGCGTAGGGGCACGGTTGAGCAAGACAGGATGCTGATGAATCACTTCTTCCAGAACATCCCAGACCCCCATCTCACGTCTCTCAATCATTCTTTTGGCGCTTTTAATCGTATCGGCAAGGCCGTGTTGCTTAAGTTTGCGAATAATGAAAGGCTGATACAACTCCAGCGCTATTTTCTTCGGCAGGCCGCATTGATAGAGTTTTAGATTAGGTCCTACTACAATTACCGAACGAGCTGAGTAATCCACACGCTTGCCGAGCAGGTTCTCACGGAATCGGCCCTGCTTGCCCTTAATCATATCGGCCAGGGACTTGAGAGGCCGATTATTACTGCCGAGGACCGGCCTGCGGCAGCGACTGTTGTCAAGCAGCGAATCGACCGCCTGCTGAAGCATTCTTTTCTCATTGCGGATAATCACATCGGGGGCATTAAGGTCCATCAATTTTTTCAACCGGTTGTTACGATTGATAATTCGCCGATAAAGGTCATTCAAATCGCTCGTTGCGAAATTGCCCCTTTCAAGAAGAACCAGAGGACGCAAATCAGGCGGGATAACAGGAACAACTTCAAGCACTATCCACTCGGGCTTGTTACTGCTGTTCTTAACTTCGTTAACGGTCTTGAGACGTTTCGTGAGATCTTTTATCTTCTGCTTGCTGCCGGCCTTGGTTATAGCCAGCCTTAGCTCATTGCTCAAGGTATGGACGTCAAGATTTAGCAACAGTGCCTTGATAGCTTCGGCGCCCATTGAAGCCTTAAACGCATTGCCGTATTTGTTTAAGGCCTCACGGAATTCTTCTTCACTAAGCAGCTGACCGGCCTTCAACGGGCTTTGGCCCGGGTCGGTAACAACGTAGTCCTGGAAATAAATTATTTTCTCCAGGTCTGCTGATTTCATTGCCAGAAGGGTACCAAGGCGATTCGGTATGGCCTTGTAAAACCATATGTGCACTGCCGGCGCTGCAAGATTGATATGTCCCATTCGCTTGCGGCGGACGCGACTATGTGTAACCTTGACTCCACAGCGGTCGCAAATTATCCCCTTGAACTTGGTGCCTTTATATTTGCCGCAAGCACATTCCCAATCCCTCTCCGGTCCGAAGATTCGCTCACAGAATAAGCCGTCCTTCTCCGGCCGATAAGTACGGTAGTTAATAGTTTCTGGCTTGCGCACTTCGCCAAAAGACCAGCTGCGAATATCGTTGGGACTGGCCAATGAAATCTTAACCGAACCGTAATCATTAATGCGATCGTAAATATTTTCTAACATTTAAGGCTAACTCCTTATTAGTTTTAAGTTTTGAATTTTTAGTTATAACCCAAAACTCAACACTAAAAACTTAAAACTACAACGCAGTGCCTCCAAGCCGTTTCTTTTCAAGCTGAATATTCAATCCCAATCCCCTTAATTCATTGCACAATACGTCAAAGGACAGCGGTGTGCCCGCTTCGAGGATGTTTTGTCCCTTGACCATTGATTCATAGATTTTTGTTCGGCCTTCAACATCATCACTTTTGACCGTCAGCATTTCCTGGAGTGTATAAGCGGCCCCGTAACCTTCCAGGGCCCAAACTTCCATTTCGCCGAACCTTTGCCCGCCGGTTCTGGCCTTGCCGCCCAACGGCTGCTGTGTAATCAGACTATACGGCCCGGTTGCCCTGGCGTGAATCTTGTCATCGACAAGATGATGCAGTTTCATCATATAGATGTATCCGATGGTTGCGGTCTGGTCGAATGGCTCGCCTGTCCTGCCGTCGTACAATTGAGTCTTCAGGGTCCGCAGGACATTCACAAAAAACTCACCATCGGGTGGGACCTGTTTATTCTCTTCAAGCTCGGCCTTTCGCTCGCTCATAAGCTCGTTTGCTTCGGTGGTCAATTTATAGATGTCATCTTCGGTAGCACCATCGAAGACCGGCGTAATGGCGTTAAAGCCCAGCACCTTTGCGACCCAGCCAAGATGCGTTTCCAGAATCTGGCCGACATTCATCCGGCTTGGCACGCCGAGAGGATTCAGCAATATGTCGAGACTCGTGCCATCTTCGAGAAACGGCATATCCTCTTCGGGCATAATCTTGGCGATAACACCCTTGTTGCCGTGGCGTCCGGCTATTTTATCGCCGATTGACAACGCCCTTTTAATCGCAACGTAAACCTTTACCATTTGCAGCACGCCGCTTGGCAGCTCGTCGCCGTGTTTCAAACTCTCAATCCTGTGTTCCTTTTCTTCTTGAATTTCAGCGATCTTGGCCCAGAATTTATCCACGATTTTCTGCGCATTGTCCCGAAGCGAGGCGGGTTTGACCCACTTGATATTAAAGTTTTCTATCTGCTCATAAATAACCTCATCATCAGTACTGGCACCAACTTTCTGATGTGTGGACGGATCGACGATGTTAACCTCGAACTTCTTTTGGATAGCTTCTATCATTTGCTTGAATACCAGACATTCTTTGGCCCTCATCTCTTTTCCATACTGTTTTATCTGGGCCTTCAGGACTTTTTTCTCTTCTTCGCTGCCTGCGCCGCGTCTGGTGAATCGTTCCGTTTTTATTACCACTCCCTCATATCCGCTGGGCAGCTCGAGTGAGTCATTTTTGACATCTTCGCCGGCTCTGCCGAATATGGCGTGCAGCAGTTTTTCCTCAGGCGTCAGCTCGGTCTTGCTCTTGGGCACTACCTTGCCCACCAGAATATCGCCGGAACATACTCTCGTTCCTTCGCGGACTACACCGTATTCATCAAGGTTTCGCAGCGCCTTTTCGCTGACATTGGGAATATCACGGGTAAATTCCTCCTTGCCGAGGCGGGTCTCGCGAACCTCGGCTGTAAATTCGTCGATGTGGATGCTCGTAAAGCTATCGTTTTTGCAGAGTTTTTCGCTGACAATAATCGCATCCTCAAAGTTAAAGCCGTCAAAAGAAACAAAACCCACAAGGATATTTTTACCGAGGGACAACACACCATTAGCGGTGCCCCCGCCGTCTGCTATGATCTGACCTTTCTCAACCTTTTCGCCGAGCTTGACCATTGGCTTTTGATTAAGGCAGGTTCTTTCATTGAGCCCTTCAAATTTGCGAAGCTTATATTCATCGGTGTGGTCCAGTACTATCCTGGTTGCGTCCACTGCGGTAACCACGCCGCTGCTTTTGGCACGGACGACCATACTTGAGTTTTCGCCGACCACTCTTTCCATACCGGTACCAACCAGAGGCGCTTCTGTCTTTAGCAGCGGAACCGCCTGTCGCTGCATGTTCGAACCCATCAAAGCCCGGTTTGCGTCATCATGCTCCAGGAACGGGATGAGCGAAGCTGAAACGCCCACAATTTGTTTTGCTGAAACATCAACATAGTTAACATCCTGACTGGCAACCTGAGCTAACCCCCCGTGTTTCATAGCCAGCACCATCCCCTTCTGAATTTTATTTGTCTCCTGGTCGAATGTGTTCGGGGCTGCAATTACAGACTTCATATCTTCATCGGCCCGCAAATAATCAACCTTGTCTGTGGCTTTACCATTTTCGACTCTTCGATAGGGCGTAAGTAGAAAACCGTATTCGTCAATCGTTGCAAATACCGCCAGTGAGGCAATCAAGCCGATATTCGTTCCTTCGGGCGTTTCAATCGGACAGATTCTACCGTAATGGCTGATATGCACATCGCGCACTTCAAAGCCCGCCCGCCTTCTGTTCAAACCGCCGGGGCCAAGAGCAGACAGACGCCTTTCGTGGGTCAACTGGCTTAAAGCGTTCGTCTGGTCAACAACCTGGCTCAATTCGCCGCGGCCAAAGAAATAGTTGATACTGCTCGATACGCTCTTGGAATTTACCAAATCAGCGATGCGCACCGACTCCTCAACGTCTCTTCTCATACTCATTCGTTCCTGAACGGTTTTGCGAAGCTTCAGCAGCCCTTTTCTGATTTCATCGGAGGCCAGCTCCTCGATTGTACGCAATCTTCTGTTGCCAAGATGGTCGATATCGTCAACCTCTCCTTTATTGTCGCGCAGGGCCACTATGTATTTCATTGTGTTGAGGAAATCCTCAGGCCGAAGCGTCATCTCCTTTTCGTCCACCGCCTGCTCGAACTTGCGATTCAATCTGAATCTGCCGACCTTGCCCAGACGATAGCGGTTCGAATCAGAAAATTTCTCCGTAAAGAAGGTTTTTGCCTTCTCCTTACTGGGCGGATTGCCGGGCCTTAATCTCATATAAAACTTCAACAACGCCTGCTCGTGGCTCTGGCAATCGTCCTCCACAATGGTGTTCAAAATAATCGGGTCTCGCACCTGCTCGATAACCTCGACAACGTTCCCTCGTTGGTTCTCCAACCACTTCTTGATTGCTTTCCGTAAACTATCATCGGGATGCGCCTCAGAATAATGGCTATCCACCATTCGTCCACACATTCCTTTTCCTTTGCGTAAACGCGCAAACCCTATGTATCCATGGTTTACCAAACCAGTATTCTTGTTGCGGAAGAAGTAAAGTCCAGGTTCTTTGAATGCGGTATCTTCAACATCTCTCGGATGTGAATACCAAGGTGTTTTGTCTTGTATTTTCTTTTTGCACGCCTCCAAGATTTGCTTCTGTTCCGGACTGGCTTTCTTATCCCATCTGCTCAAGAATGCTTTTACTTTCTTTTTGTCACGAGCGTCATTATTCTGTTTATCGTTCTTTGTATTAAATCTTGGCAGATGCCGCTTAGTCTCGTCAAACTTTCCAGGGTCTTGGTAGTCGAGCATAAGCCTGTTTTCGATAAATTCTAAGAGCGATTTTAATTTAGCGTCATCCTGAGGTAGGTTCGGTGTTGGAACATACTTAAATTCCAACTTGTTTAACAGATATTCTGTCACCCTCTTCTGACTCTTCTGAGTAATTCGTCCTTCAGGCTTACTTGAGGTTTCCTGTACCTGTGTTACTCTGTCGCCGATTTGCTCGCCGGATTTTACTATGACTTCACCGGTCTCTTTGTCCACAATCGGCTCCACGGCCCACATAGTAGGTGTGAGTTTGTTTGCCGGGACGGTCTTTGTCGGATAAAAGAGACGCAGGATTTCCTCGGCAGTGCTGTGGTCCGGGTCTATTGCTCGCAGAAAAATGGTGGCCGGTATCTTGCTGGACTGGTCGATTTTGACAACCAGAACATCTTTACGAGTAACGCCTATCTCTATCCAACTGCCCCTTTCGGGTATGATTCTGCCGCCGTGCAGCACTCTATCGCCTTCTTTGCTCTCGATAAGAAAATCAACGCCCGGGCTCCGGTGGAGCTGGCTGACCATAACCCGCACGGCACCGTTGATGATAAACTCCCCGCCGCCCACCATAACCGGCATTTCACCAAGGTATATCGCCTGCTCGGTCGAATCTTCGCTGTCCTTCCTGTGCAGTCTGCACGAGATTTTTAACGGATAGCCATAGGTCAGCCGCAATTGTCGGCACTCAATAGGCGTATAATGCGGCTTTTCCAGCTCGTAGTAGAGGTATTCCAAATGCATATTCTTGTCATAGCTCTCGATAGGGAATATCTCCTGAAACAGTGCTTCGAGCCCGATACACTTTCTTCTGGTCGGTGCCACGTCTTTTTGCAAAAAGTGCCCGTAACTTCTTTTCTGTATCGCTACCAGGTCCGGAATCTTAACGACATCCCGGACCTTGCCAAAATTGCGAACGCTTTGTCCAGCACTTATCTTTCGCATTACCGGTCTCCCGCATTAAATGTCTCAATTGCTTTTCCACCACCAAAGATTGGTGCTGGACCATCTGACGCTCTCAGACTTAGTTTTGAGTCTTTAGTTTTTGGT
Organism: Phycisphaerae bacterium; assembly: GCA_030630315.1. Lineage (GTDB taxonomy): Bacteria > Planctomycetota > Phycisphaerae > Sedimentisphaerales > Anaerobacaceae > JAUVYQ01. Next base: position 6,412 of record DAOVNI010000017.1, read on the forward strand.
TATAACTCAAAACTCAACACTAAAAACTAACGCAGTTCAACGACTGCACCTGCAGCTTCAAGCTGCTTCTGGGCGGCTTCGGCATCTTCTTTGCTCACGCCTTCTTTGACTGGCTTGGGAGCGCTGTCGACGAGGTCCTTGGCTTCCTTCAGCCCCAATGCCGTCAAGGCTCTTACTTCTTTGATAACCTGAATCTTTTTATCGCCGAATTCTTTAAGGATTACATCAAAGCTGGTTTTCTCTTCAGCTTCCTCAGCCTCGGCCTGTGCAGCGGGGCCCGCCATCACAACAGCGCCGCCGGCAGCCGGCTCAATACCATATTCTTCCTTGAGATAATCGCCAAGCTCCTTGGCCTGCATCAATTTCAGGCCTGCTATTTTGTCGCCAAGCTTCTTAATCTCACTGCTCCATTTCTTTGTCTCTTTAGTTTCCTGCGTTTCTTTCGCTTTCCTGGTTTCCTTTGCTTCCTTGGTTTCCTTCGCTTCCTTGGTTTCCTTTGCTTCCTTGGTTTCCTTTGCTTCCTTGGTTTCTTTCGCTTCCTTGGTTTCCTTCGCTTGTTCCTCTGCCATCTCTTTTAACTCCTATCAGCTAACACCTGGTGGTAGCCGGAACTCCGCCGTTCCGTTTAACCCATTACAGGGGCAACCACGCAAGCAACACTATCTCATATCTCGCTTCACGCCTCAGGCTGCTTGTTTTTCATCCCTTTCGGCGATGGTCTTTATACAACCTGCGATAATTCCTGCGGGAGCACTAAAGGTGGCGGCCAATCTTGCCGCGGGCGACTGTGCCAGGGTAACAATTTCGCCCTGCAACTGGCCTCGGGTCGGCATCTTCGAAAGTTCTTCTGCAGCTCCGGCGTCTAAAGCTGAGCCATCCAGAAAGGCACCTTTAATCTCTATCACCGGAACCTTCCTGCTCCACTCAGCCAGCCCTGTTGCAACGTCAACGATGCTGTCCCCGCCATAAGCAACAGCGCAGGGACCGCTGAACAGAGCCGCTGCTGGTTCCATCTGTTGCTTACGCAGCGCCTTTCTGAACAGCGAATTCTTCACCACCAGCAATTTGATGCCTTTTTCTTTAAGCTCGCCGCGCATCTGGTTTCCGTCAACGCCGCCGACACCCCTGGTACTGACAACCAGAAAATCTTTGATACCTTCATTGACAATTTTCTTTTCCAGCTCCGCCTGCAGCAATTCTTTTACGTACTTGCTCATCTTATCGCCTGTCAATGTTTAATAGTTTTCGGCCTTTAGCTAATTTTTCACCGCCGGTCGGCAGACAGCTTCTAAATACTAACCGCTATGCTCGGGCTCATTGTCGCAGATATACACATTTTTCTGATATACGTACCTTTTGCCGCCGCTGGTTTGATCTTCTTTATATGTGAGACAAATGCCTCAATATTTCCTATCAGTTTTTCGGCCTCGAAGCTCTGCTTACCGACTACTATGTGGATGTTGCTGCCGGCATCGTTTTTAAACTCAACTTTGCCTGCAGCGAATTCAGCTACTGCGGTTGCAACATCGGCGGTTAGCGTGCCGTTTTTTGGCGAAGGCATCTTTCCCTGGGGCCCAAGAACCCGGCCGAGCTTGCCTACCTTGCTCATCACCTTTGGCGAGGCGATAGCCACATCGAAATCCAGCCAGCCATCCGATATCTTTTTTACCAGCTCATCGCAGCCGGCCTCAATGGCACCAGCCGCCCGCGCCGCCTCGATGTCCGAGTCCTCGCAGAAAGCGATAACTTTTTTCTGCTTACCTATCCCATGAGGCAAAGATATTGAGCCGCGAATCAACTGGTCGGCCTGCTTCGGGTCGATGCCCAGGTGCAACACGCATTCTATGGTCTGGTCAAATTTTACGGACTTAAACGATTTGACTTTTTCGACTGCCTCGGCCAGACTCATCGCCCCCGCGGAAGCGGGGGTTAGCTGCTGCGACTCTTTTTTGTATCTTTTGCTTCTAAATCTCATATCTCGGCCTGTATATAGTCTCTTTTTCTATCCGCTATCCGCTATCCGCTATCTTCTATTTCTATACCCATACTTTGGGCGGTACCTCTGATAATTTTTTCGGCCTGGGCCAAATCGTATGCGTTCAAATCCTTGAATTTAGTCTCAGCGATTTTATGCAGTTGCTCGGCACTGATTTTTCCGACTTTTTCTTTATTTGGAACGCCACTGCCCTTTGCGATTTCGGCCGCCTGTTTCAGCAGGACCGCCGCCGGAGGACTTTTGACCTCAAAGGTGAAACTTTTGTCCTTATAGACGCTTATCACGACCGGCACGATCATTCCATTGAGTTCTTTTGTTCTTTCATTGAACTGCGAAACGAACTGGCCGATATTAACGCCGTTCTGACCCAGAGCAGGCCCTATCGGCGGCGCCGGTGTCGCCTGCCCGCCCTGTGCCTGCAACTTAATCTTTACCACTACTTCTTTGGCCATCCTTCACCTTTATATCGTATGTCGCATAGCCTCTTATGCAATACGCATCACGCAATACACAATGCGAACTTATATCTTTTCAATCTGCCAATACTCTATATCCAGCGGCGTAGGTCGGCCGAATATCGCAACAATCACCCTCACAATCCCGCGCTCGGAGTCAATCGAATCGACCGTGCCTTCAAAGTTCTCAAAGGCGCCTTCTCGAATTTTAATCATATCACCTTTTTTAAACTCGACTCTGATGCTTGGGGCCTCCTCAGGCCTTTCCGCTTCCAAAAGCATCTTTGCCACATCTGTATCCCGCATCGGAGTGGGAATTCCTTCTGTGCCGATGAAATCTCCCACGCCGGAGGTTTCCTTAATCATAAACCAGGCCTTTTCCTTGACCCGGCCATCCTCGGTCGGCTCCATCTCCATAAAAACATAGCCGGGATACAGCTTTCGCTTATGGACTGTTTGCTTGCTGCCGCGGATGCGCTTAACCTGCTCAACAGGGACCTCTATTCTGCCGACAATATCGCTTAAACCCTCCCTTTCTACTTTCTGCACAAGAGCTTCTTTGACCTGCACTTCTTTATTAGCCGCAACCCGTAAAACGTACCACTGCATATTAATACCTGAATCCGTATCTCGTTTTCCGCTTTCAGATTGTTCCTGCTCTGCGTTTATCTCTTTCCGATTATCCACTAATCATTCCGCCGGCTTTGAGCTCACAAAAGCCAATCAAAAAACATTCGAAAACTTAAATCTGTGACCCCAAGAAGCATAGCTACAAGAATCACAACCACAATAACGATAAATGTCGAAACGGCTATTTCCCTTCTGCTCGACCAGCTAACTTTTTTCATTTCGCCTTCAGCGGCAATCATAAAATCTGCAACCGTGGGTTTATTTATCAACCAAAAAACCAAAAGTCCAAGGATAATAAACAAACCGACGGGCACCATAGTCGCAATCCACAATGCTGCTCTTCGGCCCCCAACCCAGCTAATGGGCTCCAGTTTTACATACAACTGAAAACAGCCCAATCCTACAATTATTGCCGCACCAAAACCACTACAGAGTCTTGTGTATTTGCCTTGACCGCGTTTATAAATCTCAAATGCCATAATAATCTCGTATCTCGCGAAGCGTATCTCATATCTCGCTTCAGACTCCAAAGCAGGCCAGAAGGGAATCGAACCCCCAACCTTCGGTTTTGGAGACCGACGCTCTGCCAATTGAGCTACTGGCCTAATATTAATTGATTATTGATTATTGATTATTGATTATTTTCTATTGACTATTAAAAAGTCCGGTTCAATCATCAATTGCGAATTATTTCCGCCGTATCTTATGAACAGTATGCTTACGTTCCTTTTTACAAAATTTTTTGAGCTTCAATTTCGGCGTACCCTCTGCTACGTTAACACTTGTACGATAGTTCCTCTGGCTGCACTGGACACACTCAAGCCAGACATACTCCCTTTTGCTCTTCTTTTTAGCCATAAAGTCTTCCCCACCGAGCAGGCACGCTTACTTGAGAAACATATCCTTTCCCTGAAGATGCCCAACAATCTGGACTTCAGCGAGGCGAGCACCTTTACTTTTGCCCCCCTGCTTGTTACCGGCAGGGGGCAACGATTATTCAGAGATGCTCAGGCAAGGATTTTCGTTACCACACCGGCGCCGACTGTCCTGCCGCCTTCACGAATAGCAAAGCGAAGGCCATCCTCCATAGCGATTGGCGAAATAATCTCCACCTCCATCGTTATATTATCACCCGGCATACACATCTCTGCACTCTTACCTTCCCGGCTCATTAATGAACGAACCGAACCGGTAACATCTGTTGTTCTAAAATAAAACTGTGGTTTGTAGCCTGGGAAGAACGGTGTATGACGACCCCCTTCTTCCTTGGTCAGAACATAGACTTCGGCGTGAAACTTCGTATGTGGAGTAATACTGCCGGGTGCTGCGACAACCTGACCACGCTCCAAGTCTTTCTTTTCCACGCCCCGCAAAAGTATGCCGATGTTGTCGCCGGCCTGGCCTTCATCGAGCGTCTTGTTGAACATCTCTACGCCGGTAACAACCGTCTTTCGCGTCTCTTTTGCCAACCCGACGACTTCAACCTCTTCGCCAACGCGGACTTTGCCGCGATCAACCCTGCCTGTGCCGACGGTACCCCGGCCTTTAATGCTGAAAACGTCCTCTACCGGCATAAGAAACGGCTTGTCAATCTCTCTCTCCGGAATCGGTATATACTCGTCAACCGCCTCCATCAGCTCGTCGATGCACTTGCTGACCTCGTCGCTCTTACCCTCATCTTCCATCGCCTTTAAAGCCGAGCCCTTTATAATAGGAATATCATCGCCGGGAAATTCATACTTGCTCAGCAGCTCCCTTATCTCCAGCTCAACCAACTCGAGCAGCTCAGGGTCGTCAACCAGGTCCACTTTATTCAGGAAAACCACAACCTTCGGCACATTGACCTGACGCGCAAGAAGGATATGCTCGCGGGTCTGAGGCATAGGACCGTCGTTGGCCGCCACAACCAGAATGGTCCCGTCCATCTGGGCCGCTCCCGTAATCATATTCTTGACGTAATCGGCG
>DAOVNI010000225.1 GCA_030630315.1 Phycisphaerae bacterium
AGCCCCACGGAGGATGCCTTCACGAATTCTTTTGGCCCGCGTTTTCCATTCGGCCAAATTGGAATAACTTCGGGCAAATCCGGCGAGCTGCTCCTTCGCCGCCTCTTCACTGTGATAATGCCCCTGGCAAAGCTGAGGTTGAGTTCCCGCGAAGCGGGGTCCCTCCTTGTCCCACTCTGCCAGCGGCTTTACTTGAAGTGTCTTAACAACATTGCCATCACTCCAGGCCGGCGAGAGCAGAATTGCCAGGCGCAGATTGCCTTTGGCTTCAGGCAATCGGAGCACAAGTCGTCTTACACCTTTATTAGTTTTCTCAGGCCGCTTCTGCTCGGCTGACTCAACAACAAATTGCGCACCGGCAGGCGAAAGCACTCGCGCAAGCAGCTCTTTACCCTTGAGAGTAAGTGTTGCGACTCCTTTTTTCTTGACGGTGATTTTCGCATCGGTCGTCATACCCCAGGCCACCTCACAGGGCTTTTCCAGCTCGAACTCATCCTGCACGAGTACCGCTCGTCGCTCCTGCAGCATTGCAACGCCCCGTGTCACCTTCTTTGCAAATTTTTCGTAGGCGCCTGTCAAATCGACAAGGACAAAGGCGGAGGATTTTTTTGTTTCAAACTTGATAAACCTCGACTTCGCCAATGCGTCCTGGTCCTCACCGCCCAGTGTTGGCACATTATGGCTGAACGTGTTCAAACGGTAATAGGACCAGCGCCTGCCACCTTTTTTTCTATCCCAGTAACCCGGCAAATTGTAGTTGTCAGAGCCGAGGTCGCGTGCCCATCGAACACCGAGGGCATCAAGCTCGAAATTGCCGAGGTCGAGATGGCCGTGACTGACCTGGTTGTAGCCGGCCTTGACACCGACAAATAGCGCTTCGGGGTCGTCCCACGCGCTGCGGAACACCGCTACCTCCACTGGGCCGCGGAAATAGCGGTCAAGGTCCTTCGATGCGGGCTTCTTCTTTGAAGCGGGTACGTACCAGACCACGTGCTGGGGGCTGGCGCTGTGTTTGGCAAGCATCGCATGCTCCTCGTCCGCATAAAACGAATTATTGTAGGCACGAGCAAGCCAGAACAAACACGGCATAGGCCTTCTTGAGCTTCTTTCTCCAACGTCGGCCAGGTTCAGATACAATCCCGTCGGCCCGGTCGTATATATCGGGAAGTTTGCCGCTTCGGCCAGGCCCTTGATTTGCAGAAGCCCGAAGTCTTTTCCCAGAGCGGTCTGAAGCGCTGTCAGCCCGTAAGCCGTGTAACGCGTGGCATAGCTCCAGTAACCCGGACCTTCCCCCCACGCACCGTCCGGGCCGTAGCTCGCCAGCGCCCGCGGCAGCGAGCGAACCGCAGCGGGGATAATCTGCTCGGCGTACCGTGGATCGGATTCGGCAACAGCCAAAGCACCGACTATCATTCCTCCATTGCAAACCTGGTTCCAGTTGTGTTCGCTTTGGACCCACCATCTTTTCTTGTAGGCGATAAGCCCCTCTTCGAGGCCGTTCTTGATTAAGCCGGCCTTGATCCTTTCCCGCGTCTGTGCATCAAGATAGGAGTACAGCCAATCATAACCGACGCCGACGGCGTGTGACATTTCTGCGGTGTCGAGGAAGTGGGAGGGGTTCCAGTCCTTGAACGCGCAGACGGCCAGCAGATTCTCCACCGCCTTAGCAGCATACTTCTCCTCGCCCGTCCACCTATAGGCTAAGCCCAGGTGGTAAATCCGGTGAAGGCACGCTCTGCTGACAGAAAGAAGCCTCGGCCCAATCTTTTTGTAAGTAAGCACCGGCCTTTTGCAATAGGCATCTGCCCTCTTCAGAACGTCCCTTAAACACTTCTGCAGAACTTTATCTTTTGCATACTGTTTTTTCAGAGCTTCCAGGTCCTTGTCCTTCAACATTAACCGTGGGTGGCTCCGGTCAAGCGTAGATAGAACGGCAGACGGCTCCACAACGGTCTTCTCGTCCACCGCCGGAGCGGGATGGCAACAGACAAAAACCATCACCAGCGCAACAAACCTACATCCATTCATCATAGTTCACCTCCATTTTATCTGGTGGTACATTAGTGTTACTGTTATACCACCGGATAAAGCCCACCTGCCTTTCATACGTCAACAAAGAGGGGACAGACGCAGTGAATTATCAGGCATATTTATCTTATAAAAGTATAACTCTAAGTTTTATGGTAATGATATTTCCTCAAGGGAAAATGGAACTTTTACTATACTTTCCGCCACCACGACCTCAAGCTCGCATTTAGTCACTTTGGATATATCTTCGTCAAAGTCGTACGAATATTCATTACCCCAGCCCATACCTCCACTTCTTTTAACCTTACTCCCATCCTCTTTGAGCATATCCAATGATGTTATTTTTTGGTGTCCCCCATCGATCTCAATCTTGAGCCTGGCGCCCTTAATGGATTTAATCCTGAAATTTAATTTATCAAGGACGGGATTTCCCGTGGACTCCTTCCCGGCCAGCTCTTGAACATTTTCCAGCACAACCGTTTTCTTAACAACACCTGCAATTACCTCGACATAGCCTTCCAATTGTTTCAACTTCTTCGCGTTTTGGGATGGTTTTTTTGCCCTTAATGTCAATTCCTTCTTTCTATCCCTTTTCTCACGAGTGAAGATTCGCCCTTGGTGCACCCGCGGGCCTTTGTCTGAAACCAGATCCTTGTTCAGGTCATCCAATAAATTCAACAATACAGGTTTCTCGCACCTGACAGGACAATGACCTTCATTCCAGCTAACCTCAATACCAATTTCTAAGTCCGATGTTTCAGCTACGCCTGTACCCTCGGTTGCCATTTTCTTCTTTACTGAAACCCAGGCAACCTTAGCTGCCAGTCCAGCCGAATCCCTTTGGATTTTCTCTTTTTCGACAGCTTTCTCCGGCAAAGCTGTAACCTTCAGTGGCAGAGTGAACTTCAGCCTCGAAGCATTGAAAACAGCAAATCCACTCCCTTTATCCGGGCCTTCTATAAATGCCTTTGTCCTGGCAAGTCCCTCCTTATTGCGCAGGTCTGTAGTCCAGCTAACCGTATTCTTATCTTTATCAGAATATCCGTTGGTTTGTATGATTTCCGTCGGCAGATGAACCGTTCTGCTGATATGCAATCCCTTTGCCAGACCATAGAGTTGTGTAAGGCTTGGCCCGCCATTGCTGGAATTTTTCATATCACAATAGATTGCAGCCTTGCCTTTGCCAGCCGGCGCAATTCTCGATTTGATTTGCTTTTGACAGTATTCTGAGAGAAAGAACTGCTCCGGCTTGCTGAATGTTCCTTCAAGCTCGATAACTCTTCTCCCATCAGGCAGGTCTGTCTGCTTGATTGAGCTTATCTCAATTGCTAAGCCAATTTTTTTGACCAATTCTTCCTTATCCGGAATAGGACCTTGTTGGGAACCTTTATTTTCTGAAATCGCTACCATAAATCTTTCGGAAAGAATCAGTTTTTGTTTTATGGTTCCGCTGCCATCAGAATTTAATGTAAGTTCTACCTCATCTTCATAACAGCCACTAATAAAGCATACACAAAGTGAAATCAGAAACATCTTTTGCAAGAGAAACATATTTCTACCTCCATTAAGAAATTTTATTTAGTACTGTTCGCATCCCTGCTTATCATTAACGATTATAAAGTGTTAAATTCGTATGTCA
>DAOVNI010000255.1 GCA_030630315.1 Phycisphaerae bacterium
AAGCGGTACGTCAGCAATGTAACAGATTTCATCGTTGCGGGGCGAGGTCTGAAGACTTTCCTGGCGATTGCCACAATGATTGGGATCGAGGTAGGTCTGGTTACGGTGATGTATTCGGCCCAGAAGGGCTTTACCGGCGGTTTCGCCGCTTTTCACATAGCATTGGCGGCCGCTATCGTAACTGCAGTTGTGGGGCTGACTGGGTTTATCGTGGTGCCATTGCGACGTATGGGAGTAATGACTATCCCTGAATTTTACGAAAAACGCTTCGGCCGGAACGTCCGCATCCTGGGTGGGATCATACTGGCCTTGTCCGGCATCCTCAATATGGGAATGTTCCTTAAAGCCGGTTCCATTTTCGTAATGGGCATCACCGGGATGACCTCGGAATATGAACTTAAGATTATAATGAGCGTTCTGCTCGGGATGGTATTATTATACACCACTCTCGGCGGAATGGTCTCAGTAGTGGTGCTCGACTATATCCAGTTCGTAGTTTTATCGTTCAGCCTTTTGGCTACGACTGTGCTGGCCATTAGACATTTGGGCTGGGGTAACATTATTGAGACAGTATCCGAGTTGCAGGGAGAAGCGGGTTTCAATCCATTCCACAGCGAAGGGTTCGGCACTTCTTATGTAGTATGGATGTTTTTCTTAGGGCTGGTCAGTTGTGCGATCTGGCAGACGGCTGTAATACGCGCCTGCTCCGCCGACAGCATCAGAACAGTTAAGCGGCTTTATACCTTTGCTTCAGTGGGATTTCTGATTAGATTTCTGATACCATACTTTTTTGGAATTTGCGCTTTTGTCTATATTGTCCAGCCCGAGCACGAGTCGCTGAAAGGCATTTTTCTCCCGGAGGGCGGCCCTGCAGATGCTCAGGTGACTCTGATGGCAATGCCGGTCTTTCTAAGCCAAATCCTTCCTGCCGGGTTTATCGGTATAGTTTCAGCGGGTATGTTAGCTGCGTTTATGTCCACCCACGACAGTTACCTGTTGTGCTGGAGTTCGGTCCTGACCCAGGATGTGGTGGCACCCTGGTTCAAAAAGGGATTGTCATCAAAGGCGCGTTTGTTACTGACACGAATTTTTATCGTAGCTATCGGCATTTTTATTCTGGTCTGGGGACTCTGGTATGATTTAGGGCAGGACTTGTGGGATTATATGGCGATTTCCGGGGCCATCTACTTCACCGGAGCCATCGCCTTGTTGGTCTTTGGCCTTTACTGGAAACGTGCCAGTAAAGTCGGGGCATATTTGGCCTTGGTATGTGGGTTTGGTGCCATCTCAGGATTGAAGCCGGTTCAAGCCCTGCTGGGCATCGAGGTATCGAGTGCGATTGTTGGACTGACCGTTATAACTCTGGCCGTGGTGCTGATGGTAGTCGGTTCCCTGCTGTTTCCGGACGATCGCACATCTTCCGAGGCGTAAGGAGTAATGAGATATGAATTTCTGGATTAACTTCTGGTCAATCTTTTTCTTTGCAAGCCTTGCCATTTTTGCCGGTCTCGCTGTGGTTGTTACAATTGGCGGCTTTTTTAACATTCGGTCGCTGTTTAAGAGCCTTACAAGGAAAATTCAAAAATCAAAGAGCAAAATGTAAAATTAAGGAAGTCATTGCCGCAAAGCGGCAATTCCACAATTTTGATTTTTTATTTTTAACTTTTGATTTTTATTTAATAATGACCAGACGTGAAAGATTAATGGCGACTCTGCGCGGCGAATCGGTCGACCGGCCCGCCGTCAATTTCTATGAAATAGGTGGATTTCAGATTGACCCATCCGACCCGGATGAGTTCAACGTCTATAACGCCCCATCCTGGCAGCCCCTGCTTCAACTGGCCGAGGAACAGACCGACCTGATTCGTATGCGCAGCCCTGTCAGGCCACGCTCCCACGAAGTGGTATCCGGCAAATCGGACAGCGAGACTTACCGTGATAAATTCTTCAAGACAGAAAAATATATGGAGGATGGCTGCCGTTTCAAACGCGTGACTTTGAAAATTGGCGGTAGAAATATGACAGCGCTGGCACGTCGCAGTCCCGAAGTTGACACCGTCTGGACAGTGGAGCACTTGCTCAAGAATACAGACGACCTGAAAGCTTATCTCGAGTTGCCTGACGAAGTTTTCGCTGAACAAGTCAACGTAGCCGACTTGGTCGAAGAGGATAAGAAACTCGCCGACCGGGGCATCGTGATGGTAGATACGGAAGACCCAATCTGCGCCGCAGCGTCCCTTTTTAGTATGGAAGATTTTACTATCGTTGCTTTGACCGAGCAGAAGCTGTTCCATCGTCTCCTTGTTAAGCTTTCGCACCATATATACGCGAGGACTGAGAAAACGGCGAAGGCATTCCCCGGCCACCTGTGGCGCATATACGGGCCGGAATATGTTACTGAACCTTACCTTCCTCCGCATCTCTTCAAAGAATACGTGGTGCGTTACACCGGCCCGATGGTAGAGGCCATTCAAACGTATGGTGGATTTGCCCGAATTCATTGCCACGGCAGAATTCGCGCCGTTCTTGATTACATTGTCGAGATGGGTGCGGCCGCCATTGACCCCATTGAGCCACCACCGCAGGGGGACGTCGAACTTGCGTACGTGCGCCGCAAGTACGGCAAGGAGCTGGTTCTTTTTGGAAATCTCGAGATAGCTGACATAGAGAATATGGAGCCGGCCGAATTTGAAAAGGTCGTCGAAAAGGCCCTGATAGATGGAACCAGCGGCGAAGGCAGGGGCTTCGTCCTGATGCCGTCGTCGGCCCCGACCGGCCGGAAAATAACTCCCAGAATGATGGCAAATTATGAGACAATGGTGCGGCTGACAATGAGGCAATGACCCCCTTAGAGTATAAGGCACTCTAAACAAGGGAGTAGAGGATTGGGTTTGATTGGGTTTGTTTTTTTGGACTGCGAAATCATCTTTTTCTCTGTAATCCTCTATAACATATAAGTTTACGTTCATTTTGGGCTTTTTGGAAATTGGCTTTGTTTTGGCTTTGTTTTTTCATAGCCCTTATCCGCATTTTTCTTCATAATCCTTTGTAACTACAGACTTTGCATCAATTTTACCCTCTGGCAAATTGGCTTTG
>DAOVNI010000250.1 GCA_030630315.1 Phycisphaerae bacterium
GATGGGCGGTAAGTGCCGTGAAATCCTTAAACACAAGAAGTATCTGTGGACATTTGTGCAGGATCAAAGAGTGGAGCCAACCAACAACTTTGCTGAAAGAATTGTGCGTCAGGGTGTATTGTGGCGTAAGAGCAGCTTCGGCACGCAGAGCGAACGCGGTGCGCGTTATGTGGAGCGCATACTGACGGTGTGTGCGACCTGCCGCTTGCAGGGGCGAAGCATTATTGAATATTTGCGTGATGCATGTCGTTGTCATTTGGATGGCATTCCTGCTCCATCGTTAGTAAACACCGGGCACCATTTAGCCAAATCCGCCTGAACGCTTACTATTTTTGTACCCCACGCCTCCTATTTAATGCGAAAGTGAGCGCATACACCTTTCTTTTTCTGAGTTTTTTTGAAGCGACAAGATTTGCTCAAATACGAATTGCTATTTGGTGTGGGCATAAAGTCCATCAGTCAATTCTCCGAGAATAAAATGGACTTGGTAATTATCCCAAACCCTTTTGGGCTTTGCAAGCAAAAAATATCAAAAACCCCAAAAAAACCTTTCGCCAATGGCCCTATAAAAGCTCCCACCTTTTCGCCAAACGCCCGTAATTGGCTTTTTAGACGCCGTTTTGTGGCCATTTGGTTGAATTGAAACGCCCTTTGCGGTATAATGCTATCAACATTCCAGGGATGGGGGTACTTAACCTGAAGACCAAGAGTAATCAGGACTACTGCGAATCCAGGTAATCCTATTGCGAGGGGGGTGGCCGTTGAAAAAAGTGACAGTTAAAGGTTTTTGTGGTTTTTCTCTAAACCGGATGGCGGTGGTCGCTATAATTATGCTGGTGAGAACCTGCGTGCTGAGCTGTGTCATCAGTGCGGTTTACACAAAGGCCGACGGCCGGGTAACCTCACTCAGCGCTGCTGCCACCGAGCCGGACGCCGTCAGTCAGGCCGCTTTGAATGAATCTGAAATAGAGGGCGGGCCTGAACAATCCGGCGAATGGCGAACCGTGCGAATGCGTGTAACCGCCTATTGCCCGTGCGAAAAATGCTGCGGCGAATATGCAGACGGCATAACGGCCTGCGGCCATAAAATACGGCCGGGCGATGCCTTCGTGGCGGCTGACAAACAATACTCCTTCGGCACCGAAATGCTCATCCCAGGCTACAAAAATGGACAGCCCGTAAAAGTCCTCGACAGGGGCGGCGCCATCCGTGGAGACCGGCTCGACGTATTCTTCCACTCCCACGAAGAGGCCCTGAAATGGGGCGTTAAGTATCTCGACGTCAAAGTGCATCCGGGTCTCCAAACGCGATAAGGGGCGTTGGGGGGGCGTCGCAAATAATGCGGCCGACGAGAAAAAGCAAATCAACAGAGAAAATACGGGTAAAATAGGACGGCGTACAAAATTTGATAATAAACAGTTTTACCGGCTGTGAATTTTAGTGCTCTTGAGCCTGTTTTTCGCTCTTTTCGCTTTTTTCGCGCTTTTCGCGTTGGATTGCTTCGTACACTTCCATGCGATGAACCGGTATTTCCTTTGGGGCCGTTATACCCAGACGAACCTTGTCCCCGCGAACATCGACGATTGTAATCTCGACGTCATCGCCAATCATAATCGACTCATCTTTTTGTCTGCTTAGAACCAACATTTTCAACTCCTTTTGTCGGCTGGTCTTACTATCTACGAAGAAATCCGGCCAATTGTTCGTCCGGCTGCTCGTCAAACGCTTTTATATGTCATTATCCCATAAGAACTTAGTCCAAAAAACAGCACCCAAGAGACAACCCTTGAATGCAACTATATTTTCGGCTAATTCCGAGACCGAAAACAATCATTTTTGCTTTTGTTCAGGCAGCGAAGGTTAATTATTAGGCCTTTCGCTCATAACCACTTAAAGTATATAGAGTTATGGAGAAAAGAAGACTTGAAAAAAGATGGATTAAATTTACCGAACCCCGCCCATTTTGCTTTTTATGCGTGTTTTCGCCAATAATTATAGCGGACGGCCATCCAGTAGCCGGCAATCGAGCCTAAAGTGCCAAAAGCCACCATCTGGAGGGGCAATATGGAAATGACTGCGTTAGAGAAGAAAGCTGCGGGGTGGCGCTGAACAAGATGCTGTAATACATCTTGCTTGACGTAAATGGTTATTGCAAAGGCAGTTATCGAGGCGCTGGCAATTGTGGGCCAGATATAGCTGACATTGAGAAATGCCTTGACTACGAAAGCGGCAAGCCCGAACGAAACTAATACAGCAAAAACAACTTGGCCGACGGCCGGCTGGGCCACAACTAACCTTCTCAATTGGTCGTCGAATACTCTAACGTCCCGGGCGAATATCGTGATGCAAAATTGAGCTATCAAGACCGAGCCGACCAGCGCAACCGCTGCATTAAAGTACATATTTGACCTGGAGTTAGATTTTCCGTCGCTGCCGACCGGCTCGACTTTTCGCCTGGATATTTTCTGGGCTAACAGCACACCGGCAAATCCGGCGGCGACAATAGCCAGCCAGAAAACCGGCTCCCATTTAAGAGCTGAAAACAACGCCTGGCGCTGGGTGAGGGTTGGATTTATCTGCATCAGTCCGGCCATACTGCCGGAGCGTACGGCCCAGACGGCTAAGCCGGATGGGACTGCCAGGATGGCTATTTCCCGGCCGTAGGGCCAGGAAAGAAAATAGGCGATAAGGCCGACCAAAAATGCCAGAGTCACCAAAGTTATTGCGTCGCCGAGACTTATAGTGCCGGTATGTAGGGACGCAGCTCCTGCTGGCTCAGGCGGTGCTGCTAACGGCCAGGCCAGAATACCTATTAAAACAACTCCGGTGGCGACCGCAGCGGCGATTCTCAGTTTCATCAGCCAGGATAATTCCACGATTTAGCTTCCTTAAATTAGCCGACGATAAAGTACCATCAAAACCAGGCAAGGTCAATGAGTGTGTGAGAAATTCTTGAGATGGCGGCCCAGAGAGGCGCTGGGTTTGAAATTGGTCCCCGGTTTGAGGATTCCGAGAAGCTCACCCGTAGGGATCTCCGCTTCGCTTCGAGTTTGATTGGCTTTGATTGGGTTTGAATTGGCTTTGTTTTCCGGGACTGCGAAAATGTCATTTCTTTCATAATCCTTTGTTAAA
>DAOVNI010000220.1 GCA_030630315.1 Phycisphaerae bacterium
ATATCTATCTTGCTAATATCATCGAAGCGAACGTACTCCATTGAGAGATGTTCGGCCAGGGCGCAAGTAACATCCTCGTCGTTTAGCATCCTTAGTCGAAGCAATACTTTGCCGAGTCGGCCGCCACGCTCTCGCTGCTCGTTTAGCGCTTCGACCAATGCTCTGCGGGTTAATAGACCTTTAGAGACGAGAAATTCACCGAAAAGAAGAGTGGCGTCTGGTTTAGGGGTGTTAGAGATAACTTGTGCAGATTCCATGTCGCTCACCTTCAAGTACCACCATTTATCAGATTTTAACCTCGATAAACTGCAAACAACCACGCAACGAGCGCTCTGCTTTGCCGGGTTCCCATTTTGTGACTTATTACAGGGACCCCAAACGCCCCCCCCTTTGCGTTTGGGAGCCCGGCAAAATAGGGCCCCACTTACTTAGTAGGGGTAAGAAGCTCAAAATGAGGTGTGGAGCTCCTCCCCTTTTCGAGGTTTTACTGTTTAAAATATACTAATTAAAATATACTTAAAAAACTGCCAAAGGCAAAAAATCGCGGGTTTATTTGAGGCGGACCTCATTTTCGCAAACGACACGGGGCAACCCAAACAGACGTCCGGTAATGACATCGGAGTTTTGTTCCGCACCAATTGAGCTTGGGTCCGTTGATGTTCGACGCGTTGCCCAGCACTAATTTTTGGGACATAGAGGTCCCAAAAATTAGTGCTGGGCTAAAATTCTTGACGAAACGGCGAGAACTCCCGATAATTGGGTGTTCGTTTTGCGGATGTGGCGGAATTGGCAGACGCGCAGGCTTCAGGTGCCTGTGGGCTTCGGCTCGTGGAGGTTCGACTCCTCTCATCCGCATTAAAGCTGCCCTATCGAAGCAAATCAGCGTTTTTGGCCTCGTATCTGCAAAGCATTCAACTCTTTAACGGAAATTGTGCAGATAGGCCGATAAATAATAAAATAAACGAACAATAAATTTGTCCGCCCGACTGGTAAAGGCACTATGTTTGAAATTGCTCAAAATTTTGAACGAACGGCGGCGAGCTTCAGGCCCATAGTTCTAATCGCGCCGGGGTTAATTTGTGTTATTGTCGGATTGTTTGTCTGGCTCGGCGGCCTTGGCCTCAGAAGACTTTTGGTCGCTGTCGTAGGCGCGGTTGGCGGGGGTATTTTTGGATTTTTCGTAATCGGCCGAAATACTATGTCAGTGATGGTTTCCGCGGGCGTAACTGCGGTTATCACAATAATATTCGAAAAGTTTTTTATCACAATACTGGCAGCGGCACTGGCAGCCGCTCTTGGCCTTGCCATTTTGGCCGGACCGTATATTGAAAATCCGCAAGGACCAATCCAGAATTATTATCCTTTTAATCAAGAGAAAATATCATATCGGGGTCCATATATCAGCGTCCACGAAAGTATACACATAGTGAAAGTGTACGCAGTTTTCTTTAGCAACAGGATAAAACAGGCCTGTTTACAGATGCCGCTATATAACTGGGCAATAATAGCGGTGCTTGTGGTAATTTTCATAACGGGTGGATTTTACTTCTGGCGTTTAACGTCGGCTTTGTGCTGTGCGACCCTGGGGACGCTGCTCGTTTTTGCCGGTATGATTTTGCTGTTATTATACAAAGGTGCTGAGCCCATAAGCAGTATTAGTCGCAGAACATTATTTTATGCTGCTGTTTTTATAGCGATGATAGCTTTCGGCACGACTGAGCAGCTATTACTTTGTCCGTGGCTGAAGAGTAAAGCGATAAGAAGAAAAGAAGCGAAAAAGGATAAGCAAAGACGTGACGAAACAACGCCGAGTTGGCGGACTACGTAACTGGGACCCCATTTTGCGGGTTCGGGCCCCGCTTGCGTTGAGAAATTTTATAGTAATCAATTGCAGTTTACTGTGAGAAATTGAAAGGAAATTAAGGGGTAAAATAATGGATTGTGTTACTATCCTTGCCCGGGCAGTTGGAAGTACAGGCCGCGAGGCAGCAGAAGAAGCAATTGTCCCCATCGACTTGATTTGGGAATATGTCACCTCGCTCAATTTGCTCGAGGCGCTGACCTTTATGTCTTTCGGGGCGGTTTGCCTTTTCTACGGCTGGCGTATATTCAAGATGCTGGTGGTAATCAGCTTTGCGCTATTGGGCCTGATTATGGGAATAACGATAAGTGATAAAATCAGCGGTGAGAGCACCCGACTTTTGGGTGGGCTGATAGGTCTTGGGGTAATGGCGGCTCTTTCTGTGCCGTTGATACGATGGGCGGTTTGTATATTAGGTGCGGTCGCGGGCGGAATACTCACATCGGGAATATGGTACGCCTGTGGATTAAACGAAAGATACATTTGGGCCGGTGCGGTTATTGGGATGGTGGCCGGCGGCATGATCTCCTTTATCATTTTCAAAATCGCTATTATGCTCTTTTCCAGCGTGGGCGGCAGCGCATTAATGGTAGTAGGAACCCTGGCGGTAATGTGCAACGAGCACGTGGGGCGGGAGGAGCTGGTTAAAGTTCTGGTGCTTAATCACAACTGGTTTCTGCCGGTCGCGCTGATAGTACCGGCGGTAGTTGGCATAATCCTGCAAAACAAATTCATCAAGGGCTCCAGAGACTGGAGTGTCTAATGCGTGAATCGTGAACCGAGCCTCGAATCACGAACCACGGGCGGGCGCTGCTGCTGTTTCTGGTGGATTTTGTCCTTGCAAAATTATCATTGCCGCTTTACAATCCTCATTTCGCCGGAATAATTAAAGCTCAATGCTGGATGCTCGTAGCGGAAGAAAATCGAGCATCGAAGTAGCACGGGCTTCCAGCCCGTGCCAACACGGCCAGGATGGCCGTGCCACGACACGAGTTATGTTTGAGTCATTAACTGAGAAATTGAATTCAGTTTTCCGGTCGCTGTCCGGCCGGGGACGGATTACCGAAGCAAATATCTCAGACGCTATGCGCGATGTCCGCAAGGCCCTTCTCGAAGCGGACGCTAACTATAATGTGGTAAAGCAGTTCTGCAAGGATGTTACGGAAGCGGCCATCGGCGCCGAGGTGATAAAAAGCCTTCATCCCGGCCAGGTTCTGGTAAAAATCGTCAACGATGAGCTTACAAAGCTGATGGGCCCGGTCGATAGCAGTGTCTATTTTGTCTCGCCCGGGCCTACCATAATTATGTTGGCCGGTCTGCAGGGCGGTGGCAAAACCACCACCGCCGCGAAACTCGGCAAATACCTGGTCGGAAAGGGCAAGAAAACACTATTAGTGGCTGATGACCTGCGAAGGCCGGCCGCCATCGAGCAATTGATTGTTCTGGGTCAGCAAGTAAATATCGATGTTTATAGCGAAGAAGGCAAGAATTCCGTCAAGGTTGCAAAAAATGCTGTAAAGTATGCCCGCAAGAACGGTTACGATGTGGCATTGCTCGACACAGCCGGTCGGCTGCATATAGATGAAGAAATGATGGCTGAGCTGGCCGACGTCGCAAAGACTATCAACCCACACCAGATTTATTTAGTCTGCGATGCGATGACCGGTCAGGACGCCGTTAATTCCGCCAAAGAGTTCAACGAGCAAATCGAGCTCGATGGCGTTATCCTTACAAAACTGGATGGTGATGCCCGCGGCGGAGCTGCGCTGAGTGTGAAGGCCGTAACCGGAAAGCCCATTAAGTTTATCGGGGTCGGCGAAAAGCTGGACAAGCTTGAAGAATTCCACCCCGACCGTATGGCCGGCAGAATCCTCGGTA
>DAOVNI010000016.1 GCA_030630315.1 Phycisphaerae bacterium
ACCCGTTCAGGGTGTTTGTTGTTATGGGATAGCGCACCGATACCCTCTCGGTAAAATTTCCCGAAATGGGCATGATAAACCTGCATTTCTTCTGTGCCTCCTGTCTCTGCTATATTTACCAAAGACGGCTCCATTGTACACGTTTAAACCTCATTGTCAAAAAAAATATAAAAAATCCGCGCCTAATAAAAACCCTGAAATCTGCGAAATCTGCGTCCAAAACCCCCTTACCCATTCCGCCTAAATTAAAACAATGTTAAGCTAAAAAACTGCTCAAGTTTTTGAATATTTTCGAATATTTCACATCATTTTTCGAATATTTTCAAACGTTTTCGAACGTTTTTGAGCGCTTTTTTCTTACCTATTTTACCCAAACCCCACAATCTAACCCCCAACCCTCGTTTTTACCCCAATAATCCAACCGCCACGAAAAAAATAACCTCAAAAAGCCCTATTTTTCGCTAAATCAGGATAATTTCAGTCCTGAATTTTGTTAATCTGCGCAAAAATCCTCGAGTTAGCAGCTCTTTGCTTTTCGCAAAAAAGCCAGAAGCGATTTGAAGTAATTTTTTATCCAGCTCCAGTGCAGAACGATATGCACAACCATCAAAATAATAAACAGAAGGGCCAGATAAAAATGGACACTGCCCCATTCGTGCCGGGTCATTGACCAGAAGTCTTTTATATGTTCTCCGCCGCGGCCGCCGTGGAGGAGCTGACCGCGTCCGCCGGTGCCGGGCGGCAATATATACTTCATAATAAGGCCGGTAGCCGCCAAACCCAGCAGGTCAACAAAGCTGACCAGATCGACAATAAAATTTAACAAGCTGCGTTTTATCATATCTATGCCCCAACCCAAATAATTGAACGGCAACACGCCTCTATTGCCCAAATTTTCCGAAAGCATTATCGCATAGCTTTTGTTGTGGGTCAACCCCGTTAGAAATTTTCCCTTTTCACATCATATTACTACTTCGTTAGGGGATTTCTAACGGGGTAAAGCAGAACTTGCATAAAATAATGGTTGTTTTGGTGGAAAGACCGGCAGCAATAGGATATAAAAAGGGAAAAGTAAGGATTCGTTGCTTGTTGAACAAGATACGCAATTATTGATTATTTTTTTAATGTCTTTTTCAATAATCACTTATCAATAATCAATTAGTAGGGAGATAAGATATGACGGCGTCAGCATTAACAAAATTGTTAGCTTTGGGCGATTGGTGGCTAAAGACCGAAATCATCAAAGGCAATGAGATTTGGCGTTTCGCTCTCGTTTTACTGGTGATTCTGGTAACAATGGTACTGGGGCGGATAATGCAGTACGGCATTGAGTTGTATGCCCGGCGCAGAGAAGAAAAGAGAGGCGTCAGTGTTGTAACATTGTTTCTGAAATGCCTGAGTAAGCCGCTCTATGTGGCAATATTCGCACTTGGTCTGTTTGTGTGCAAGCTGTTTTTGTATTTCGACGACCAGGAGGGCATCCGCACAGCTATCGGAACAGGCTGGATAAAGATAGCCAAAAGTGTTGGAGCAATTGCCCTTGCGTATGGGCTTTTTCGGCTGGTGGATGTAATTGAATACTATCTGAACCGCTGGGCGGCCAAGACGGCAACAAAGCTGGACGATATGCTTGTGCCTGTAATACGCAAGTCGCTACGTATAACCATTGCTATTATCGCGACACTTTTCATCGCTGAAACTATCCTTGGGGCCGGCCAGATTAAGACAATTCTATTGAGTGCCGGTGTTGGCGGTATTGCGATAGCTCTTGCGGCGAAAGATACGATAGCGAATTTTTTCGGCTCGGTAACGATTTTTGCCGACCGCCCTTTTCAAATCGATGAGCTTGTAAAAATCGGGGACCATTTGGGACCGGTTGAGGAAGTCGGTTTTAGAAGTACAAAAATCCGTACACTACAAGGTCATCTCGTAACCGTCCCCAACAGTGTGATAACAAATTCAATGGTGGAGAATATAGGGCGGCGCCCCTTTATTCGCAGAACGTCCAATATCACCATAACTTATGACTCGGGCGAGCGAGGAGCAAAACGAGCGGTCGAGATTATAAAAGAGATTCTGGCCGGTGTGCCGGAGATAAATACCGACCCTGGGAGGCCGCCGAGGGTCTATTTTAATGAGTTCAACGATTGGGCGCTGAACATTTATATGAGCTACTGGGTCAAGCCGCCCGACTACTGGCTCTACCAACAAGTCAACGAGCGGGTCAACCTGGAGATTATGAAGCGGTTCGAGGCTGAAAAAATCGAGTTTGCCTTCCCCAGCCAGACGCTTTATGTAAAGAAGGACTGATTTGTCGTGCGTGTTGCGTTAAACATACGCAATATGCAGTACGCAATACGATATAAGCAATTTTAGCCGTCTATTTTTTGGAAGCTTTTTTCGCCTCTGCCCTGGTAATAACCGGCTCTGGCCTGCTAAACTCGGTTGCTTTGTAAGCCTGCTGCTCATCTTCCGACAAAACCGGCTGTCCGACAATCCGCGGGGTTATGAAAACAACAATCTCGCTATTGGTAGTATCTTCACCTTGGAATCTGAATAGTGCACCGACCAGCGGCAAATCGCCGAGCAATGGTATCTTGTTAGTCTGCTGGGTAACGTCCTTTTTTCGTAAGCCGCCCAGGACTACCGTCTGGCCGTCTTTCACCAATGCTATCGTGTCAACTTTGCGCGTATCAACGGTGGGCACATTAGTTGTCGTATCAGTAGACACGACAACGCCAAATTCAGGTAAGATATGCAATCTTAACATACCGTCCCTTGTAACATGCGGCGTAACCTCAAGCTTAACGCCGACCGGTTTAAATTTAATCGTTTCTGTGGCAGTGTTGCCCGTCGTGCTCGTTTCCTTATAGGGAATTTCCCGTACGATATCAAAAAGTGCCGTCTCGTTGTCAAGTACCAGTATTCTCGGATTGGCAAGAAGCTTGGCATTGATGGTCTCCTGCTGAGCTTTCAACACCGCGTCTATATCAATAGAGGAGTTGAGAAAGCCAAAACGCAGAAGCCCCGAACTACTACTGCCGGTTTTGCTTGTCGAATTGCTAAACAGGCCCGTCATAAACGGGTCGGTTCTGTTGGTAGGATTTGTGCCTACTGTTGCTATTCCACCGGTTGTGTCATAAGTGGTATTTCGACCTGCCTGCCATTCGACGCCGAGGTCGAGCGTGTCCTGGCTGGTTATGTCGTAGATTCTTACCTCGACCAATACCTGGGATGTGATTTGGTCAATTTCCTCGACAAACTTATCTATGGCCTTGATATTGCTCTCGGTGTCGGTTACGATTATATGACTGGTGCCCTTGTTGAGGGATACTGTACCGCGCTGCGAAATAAATTTCCCAAGGGCCGTTTCGACTTCTGCAACATCTGCGTAAGTAATTCGATAAATTTTGCTGGCAAGCCTTTCTTCCGCTTCAATAATGTCCGCAATCGGTACTATCCTTATCAAATTCTTATCCGTTATATAATCGAAGCCGTGTGCTCTAAGAATATTCTTCAGAGCTTCTTCGAGCGGCACATCTGTAAGCTTAACGGTTACATTGCCGGTGACTTTGGGGCTTTTGATAAGGTCCACGTTCGCTTGCTCAGCCAGTTGTCTTATTACCATGTCGATAGGCAGGTCGCTGGCGTTGATAGTTATTCTTTCCTGCATCCGCTGCTCAAGCGTTGTCAAGACCTCTTTTTGTCCCGGGTCTTCCTTGCCGGTCTCGGCGGCAGCTTTCTCCGTATCCTCCTTAACGGTTTCGGTGACAGCTTTCTCCGTGCGAGTTGGTCTCGTAGGCTCTGCTCCTTCAAGGCCCAGTTCTTTGAGCATGTTTTCATAATTTGCCCTGGCAGCAGTTACCTCAGCATCGTAGTCGAAAAGCTGCTGTGCGCCCTGGGCCAGAACAACGCGGACAGGTGCCTTTTCGCCGAAAAACATCTTGTTCATAGCAAGGTCACCTTCGGGTCCATCTTGGAGGGGGTCCTTACCTGCGCGGATTTGTTCTTTTAGCCAGGCTTCATCCTGCATCATCTTATCCATAACCTCAATCATTTTGGAACCTTCGAATGCTATGCGAACGGTTCTTGCGTTAACTTTCTCAAAGTTGGAGATTTCTTTGATATCGGCGGGCAGGTGCAGAATTGTCTCACTCTTTAAACCTGAAAGAATGCCCTGCATCATCGGCTTGGTTTGGTTGTAATTTAACTTAGCCTTTTTAACCTTCTTGTCTAATTCGGCTTCGGAGATCTCGGAGACGGGCATTTTCACAGCTTCGCCTTCTTCGGGCTGCTCTTCACTTTTAAATTCAATAGTTATTTCACCGGATATGTCACGAGTGAAATTGAGTTTCATATCGCTGCTAAAGCCGGCGTTGTGAAGACTCAGGTTGTTAATGTCGGGGAAATACGCGGTGCCCTTGAAATAGGTTCTGCCATCGTCGGTCATTTTGTAAGAAACATCCTTCCAGGTATCGACCCCTGAAGATTGACTTAATATTTCTTTGACACTTTTCTTGAGCTGCGCCTGTGGGTCGGATGGTTCGCCACCCGTTATGTCAAAGGATGCTCCCTCACTGCCCATTTCAAATCCCGGTCCCAAGTCCATCGACGCGAAGGTAAGTTCGTGAACAATTTTTCCCGAACCGTCGGGGTTTACGGTGAATTCGTCCTTTGTCTCTACGCATCCGGCGATGGCGATAGCGCAGACTGCCACACCGAATGCAAGAAGTGTCAAAAACCTTAATCCACTATATTTTATCATAGAGCTTTTCATAATAGTTCCTTCCCCAAATTAGTCGTTAAGTAATACCCTTTCTATTCATACCCCTTGGGTTCCCATTTTGCAAAAAGTCGCAAAATGGGGTTCCTTTTCTATCGTTGAACCTTTTGGGTCCACCTTTTTCCGTTCATTTCAAACTCGACGCTATCTTTATTTATTTTTACGATGGTTGCACCGAATACTTTTTCGCCCTCATGTACAATCTGGTTACCAATAACTGCGGACGGATTGTTCTTACTATAGACGATACCTTTTATGATTAGTTTTCCGGTTCCGCCCTGAGCAGTCGTTACCGAGCCGAATTGCATAGGGTCACGAAGCGTTGTCGGATAGGGCTCCGGAATCTGCCAATCAATCTCATTGTTAGAACCGGCAACGGCTTTCGATGGCCCAAAACTCCGAGCCCCGGTTGTCTTCGGCGAAAGGCTGCTCAAGACCCGTGTAAATGCAAAAATCATGATGAGAAAGAGAACCGGAGCCAATATCACCATTGCCTTTTGCTTCGCGGGACTGACACCCGGTTTTGGCGTAAAGAGCTTGGTTTTTATCTTCTCCAGGGTCTGCTGCCAGGGGATTTGTCTTGCAGCTTTTGTGGCAGTATGGGCTTTAGGTTGTTTAGCCGGAGTGGCTTTCGGTGGTCCGGGCTGGCCGGACACAGGCTGCTGAGGCTGAGGTTTTTCCGTTGTGCCGGCCAGGTGGCTTGGAGGAGCATAATTCGGGCGCTCCGGTGCGGGCGTGCCGGAAGACTGCCGGGCACCGTTGTCTTTCGGAATCGGCACGCCGGTAAAGATCGATGAGACCTTCTTTTGCAGCCCTACTTTACGTTGTTTTGGCATTGCTTATCTCCTCAGCCAAAGCCTTGCCGCTACTTATCTCCTCAGCCAAATGCTTCGGATTACTTATTTCCTCAGCCAGAGCTATATATTCGGCAGCCCCTTTGGATTCGGGGGCGTAAGTCAAGACGGACTCACCGGCACTTGGTGCTTCAGCCACCCTTATGGTTCTGTGAATAACGGTATCAAAGACGAGGTCGCCGAAGAAATCCCGTATTTGCTGTTGAATCTGTCTGCAGAAGACGGTCCTGTTTTCGACAAAAGTCAACAACAGGCCCAGGATTCTTACCTGGCAAGGGTGGAAGTGTACTCTGATAATGTTTGCGGTCTCGAGCAACTGTTTGAGGCCTTCCATTGCGTAGTAATTCACTTGAACAGGTACGATGACATCAGTGCTGGCAACAAGTGCGTTGAGGGTCAGCAGGCCAAGCGACGGCGGGCAGTCGATAACGCAGACGTCATATTCGTCGCTTACCAATCTGAGCTGCTCGCTCAAGACGAATTCTCTTCCGAGTATGTCGGTCAGCTCAAGCTCGGCACCTGAAAGCAGGATATTGCTTGGTGCCAGGTCAAGCCACTCGAGCTTTGTGCTTATTATAACTCTGGAGATTGGGATTTGCGGGTTGGTAAGAGCATGATAAATGGTTTTATCCAGGGTTTCAGGGTCGTGGCCAAATCCGAGCGTGGTGTGGCCCTGTGGGTCGAGGTCAACTATCAGCACCCTATTGCCCTTTTTGGCAAGGGCGGCTGCAAGGTTCACTGCAGTAGTTGTTTTGCCACAGCCACCTTTCTGATTTGCTATTGCTATTATTCTCATCTCTTGTATCTCGTGGTTCGGCGATTCCCGCTTCACGCACTTTAGCTGTCCTCCGTCAGGAGTCCCTATGGCTGCCGCTTTCTGACAAAAACCGTCAGGCTCATATTCACCTTATGGCCTGGGTCATCCCGCCTTGAGCGGGTTATTTTGAAGCCATCTACAAAGATGACCGGCCAGTGTCTCTCCAGGGCATTGAGGAAAGCAGCAAACTGATTGAAAGCTGCTGTGAAGCCGACATCAATGTAATTTTCGCATAGGTACTTAAAATCGGTTGAGTCTTTGCTGGTGTCTTTACCTTTAATGCTAAACGAATCAAGTTTTTTCTCGTTGGCAATTTGACTTATATCGAATGTCAAATTAGCCGAGTCTTCGAAATCAATAACAAAGCCATCCAATTTGTTTCGTAGATTTTCGATTTGTTCATTTAGCCAAATCCTGGTTTCTTCCTGGGTTGCTTTCAGGGCGGAGTTGTATATCTGTTTTTTCTCGGCGAGCTGGTTTTCGATCTGTTTTCTGCTCTTTTTCTGTGGCGCCAGCACAATCATATAAACGAAGAGAAACACTATGAAGCAGCCCGCCCATATTAAAGCTCCTGTCGTAAAATATTTTCTATAAGTTTTCATAAAAGACCTGCTACAATTCCGGCTTAAAGATGCAATCTATCTGGTAAAAGACAACATCCCGGCTCTCAAGCGTACCAAATCTCTGCGAAACTCTGATGTTTTCGAGCTTTGGTCCGAGGAAAGCTGAAGAGCGAAGACGGTCCCTGAAATCCCTGACTGCTTTGTCGCAGTTGGATTGTGGACTTCCGCAAACATTTATCTGCAATGTTCTTACCGGGACAGAGATATCAATCATTTTTTTGGGGTCATCTTTTTTGGGCACTTTTCTTTTTACAGAGCTCTGCTTTACCTTGAGCTCGGTCAGCACCACCGAATCCGGCATATTCTTCACCAGTGTCGTCAAAACAGGCGACCACTGAGTATGTCTGCTGATAGATGTTGAGACTTCTGATAAGCAGTTACTTACAGCGTTTTTCTCATTCTCGAATGTTTTTTGCAGCTCTACAGCGTCCGACAATTCGTCAATCTTTGTTTCGTAACTAACTATTGTCTGCTTTTGTATTGATATAATGATTTTGTTGCGCAGATAGAAGCCGAACATTACTATTGCGATAATAACAGGCACTGCAAGTGTTGTGGCGGCAATAGCTATGCCTTCAGGCCTGCTCTTTGCCGGAAGACCTTCTCCCTTTAACAAGTCAATCGTGAACATATCAGATTTCCCTCATAGCAAGGCCGGCCGCCACTGCCATTGCAGGGCCGTTCTTTTGAAGAATATCTTCACAAAGCCGGCCACCTTCGGTGCGTATTTTATCAAAGGGGTTCCACACAGAAACTTTTGCTGGAAGGCGGCTATCCAATAACTCGACAAACCCTTTGACCGGGGCAAAATCGCCACAGACGAATATCTTTTCGACAATGGCTGATTTCTCCTGAGCCGTGTAGTAGCGCAATGTTTCGGTAACATCGGCAATCGGTTTCTGACAGGCCTTCTCCAAACTGTCACCGAGTGTGATCGGCGGTTCTGTCGGGTCTTCGCGGCCGAACAGAATCTTCCAGGTACGTTCTGTTGAAATATCATTTTCGACTGCGATGTGCTTAACAATATCATTACTGGCGTAGGCCATATCACGAATAAACGGCATATTTTCGCCCATAATTGCCAGCGTTGTATAAGCACCGCCGACGTTCAGAATAGCTGTTGTTGTTCGGCCTGCTTCGTTAGAGGTCCTCGCCATTAGCGGGGTAGACGGCTCAGGCGTCTTACTTCCGGCGGAGCCGGTATGGCCTTTTTCGTATTTACTGAGGCAATTCAAAAGTGCCAATCCGTCGACATCCATCAAGACGCAGTCAAGAGAAGCATTTTTAGCGAGTTGTACTTTGTTTTTTATCAGCTTATTCGTTGTCGCTACTAAGATGCCAGTGACACTATCCTCGCCATCAGGTATCACTTGATAGTCAACAGGCCCGTCGTGAACGTTGAACGGGCAGACCTGTTCAGCTTCGAGCAAAACCGCTCCTTCTATTTCTTCCGGAGGCAATGGCGGAAACTTAAAATGGCGTACTGCGACTTCCGGGCCGCATACACTGCAAACGGCCAGTTGCGTCTGAATCCCGGCTGACTCGAGGCATTCGCGAATTGCCCTGATGGTGTTTATTTCCCTGCGATTTTTGCTATCTTCGCCCGCCCCAATTGGGGCTATGCCGGCTGCAGTAACTGCGTAACCGGTGCCGTTTTTGCGCATCTTGATTAGCTTGACTTCCGATGAGCCAATATCCAGCCCGAAGACCTCGTGGTGCTCAAACTCAAGCCTGAACGTTCGTTTCCAATCCAAGTCCATAAGTTCTTTAATCTTTTTCAGCATTTAGGGTGTGCCCTATCTGATATAACTATCCGCTATTATCTATCGGCTTAAAAAGGCGGCTGTTTTACGTAGAAATTACAATATGCTGGTTTAATAGGCCAATGCGGGTGATTTTAAGATGGCGGGTCCTATAAAAGCGTTTAGCGCATAGTTTTGTTTTTCTATCCGCTATGCGCATAGCTATCCGCTAATTAAATGGTGGTATCGTAAGGAATTTAAGAATGGCCCCTGCTTGTTGCCGGCAGGGGTTATCGGCCGTGGGAAAAACAACAAAGGCAATTGAGCATCGAGAATCGAGTATCGAATCGAGAATCGGGTCTATTCTTCCTGCCAGCGTTGCACTATGAACTCGGCCCCTAACTCGTCAACGCTGGCCTTTAACAGGGTTGCGTCAAAATGCAATTCGCTTGAATTACGCAGTTCGGCATTATCGCATATAATAGCCCCATATAGCTCTGCGCCGTTCTCCAGAGTAATAGTGGCATCAGGAGCGTAAATAGTCCCGTAAAAAAGCGAACTCTGTTCCATCAAAAAATTCTGGCCCTCACCGCCAACCCCATATATTTGACAGTCTCTCGGTATTTGTGTCAGGGCATTAACCGCGCTTGAGTTGCGTAAGTTCATATCGCCGCCCAGATAGAGCGTTAATGATGAATCCGGCAGGATTTCCAGTTCGCTAAACTGCTTAAGTTTCATCTCTCCTGTAACATAAAGTGTTACATCGCCGTCAATGATTAACTTTCCGCCCTCTAATAGCTCGATAAAGTCATACTGCCCGCTGTCATCCGGACAAAAAACAAGGTCCACACTGTTACTATCTAACTCTATTGACCCCTTACTGACGTCAAATGGAGATTCTGTCGGCGGTGATATTGCAGGCAGCTCCCTGCCATAGTCCACCAGAAATTCACCATAAACGGTTCCTTCGCCCATTGCCACAGCGTTCGGGTCGCCGGTAGCGACGGTTGTCGGTTGGAGCGCGTTGACGCCACCATAAGGGCCTTGCTCGGAACTATACGCATCAACAAGATAGGCGTTTTCTAATACTAAGCTGTCTTGAGCATATATCGCATTTCGAAACAGGCCTACTAAAGTTAGAGTGCAACTGACGTTTTTTATCGCCCGGCCTGCTCTGCCGGTTACATCCACGTCGTAGATGTAGTCAGGATTGCTCGTAATCGTATAGCTGAAAGTTGCATCAGAAGGCGCCAGCGTTTCATCTGTTGCCTGCGGCAGGGTGTTATCATCCCAGGGTTTTACTTTTATCTTCTCGTTCATTTCAAAGACGGCCTTTGTCAGCCCGGCGTCGGCAGCGCAGCGTGCTGCAATCTCCGCGGCGGTTCGTGACGCCAACATACGGCCGTGCAGACCGAGACTCAACAATCCGGTACCCATTACAACAAATATTATGACCACAAGCAGCGCCAGGGCCATTGCGGAGCCGGGCTTTTTTGATTGTAGTAATTTGTTTATACTCATTTTGACATTCCCTTTCTCAATTTCCAATTTTCGATTATTTTTTATCTTTTGCCACAAAGGCACCAAGACACTAAGAATATATTTTTTTATTTCACTTTTTCCTTTGTGACTTCGTGTCTTCGTGGCTAATTCTTTTTTTAATTGTCAATTGGAAATCGTCAATCGGCAATACTTTTACTCCTCGTGCCACTGTTTTACTACGAAGCGCACGGCATCATCATCGGCGCCGACATTTCTCAGCGCTTTATCATAGTAGAAATTGCCGCCGCTCTTCATCTCAAAACTTTTGCAGATAATGGACCCACGTACATGACCATCGGCCATAAGAGTAATTACTGCATTCGGGGCGTAAACTGCACCCAGGGATTCGCTCTTGGCTTTGAGGGTGAGCTGCTGCTCTCCTGTAGCTGTACCGAAAAGTTTTAAGCTTGCCGGAAGACTCTCATTATTGATTCCGGCTTCATTACCCGCATTCAAATCGCCGTCCAGATATAAAGTTAAAGATGCACCTTCCCTTATAATAATTTCGCACTCCTGGCCAAGACCGACGTCTCCGGTCACATATAGCACAACATCTCCACCATTTATTTCCAATATTCCGGGATTGGCGGCACGTTTCACCTGAATCCGGTCATATTGGCCGGTATCGTCCGGCCCGACTGTCAGGGTTGTACCGTGGACACTAATGCCTGTACCCATATCGGTAAGCACCGGCGGAGTTACGGCCGGAAACTCAATCTCATAAGTAATAGCATAGCTTCCGTAGATGCTGGCGCCTAAGTCTTTTATAGCGGTTTCGACGTTGCCCCCGACACCTACGAAGACATTGCCGTTCACAATTACACCGTTATTGAGAATTATGCTGTCGGGTAAAATGCTGTTGGTGCCAATCTCTATTTGTATATTAGTGTCCCATGGGTCCAGAGAGTTGTATCCCTCAACTAACGTCCCGCTTTTCAATAGGATAGTTTGCCGGGTCAAGATTGGAGGCTCAAATGGTCCCTGCAATTCCAAATTGAAGGTAATCCTTTTTTCGGCCAGGCCGGATTTTCCAATGCATTCAACGATATAATCGCTGTCGATGTCTCCCGTAATTGTATAGCTAAAAGTTGCGTCGGAATTCGGCAGCGTTTCATCTGTTGCCTGCGGCAGACTGCTTCCATCCCAGGGTGTAACTTTCAGCTTCTCGTTCATTTCAAAGACGGCCTTTGTCAGCGCGGCATCGGCAGCGCAGCGCGCTGCAATATCCGAGGCGGTTCGTACCGCGAAGAGACGACCGTGCATACCGAGACTCAACAATCCCACACCTATTACAGACAATATTATGACCGCAAGCATCGCCAGGGGTATTGCGAAGGCGGTTTTTTTTGATTGTAGCGGCTTCATTCTATTCCCCGGAACTGACCTTTATGAGTTTACGAGGCATTTTGTTATTGATTGTGCATAACAGCGGACGAGACAACGGTAATTGTCTCCGAGCCGTTGTCGAGTGTAAGTATCATCTGGGCGGAGTAACCGGCTCCCTTGAAAAAAATACAGCCAACTACGTTCCCGCAGATAGTGTTGGTGCTCAGAGTTTGCCTGGGATTCAGGCTGCCATACTCGATATTCAGTTCGCCGTTGGCCTCAGAGAAACGTGCATAGCTGTCAACAATAGTGGCATTGGGGTCCTGGCAGTAATAAGCCTCGAGCCACTTGCCGCCACTATCCAGTAAGAACCTTGTCCTGGTTGCCCTGCGAAGCACACTGTCAAACGTTTTCCTCGCGATGTAGCCGTCGGTTACTACATCGGAGTATACGCGGTCGTACATTGCATTGAAACCTCGGTGACTGTCAGCTATTGTCATACCGACGCCAAGCATGATGATGCCCCCAATCATTGTGGCTATCATCAACTCTATACTCGTAAAGCCTTTTCGATTTTGAATTTTCTTCTTAAACATTTATGCTCTCACGCTTTCAAAAGACTAATAAGTGGTGTAGGTTGTGAGCCTGAATGATTTATCAGCGTGTGCAAAAGCCGTTGAGCCGGAACCGGCACCTCGCTGATTCCAGGCCACGACAACATTCAAGGCCCTCAATCCGGTAGCAACGTCTTTCCATGACAGAGTCGTATAGTAGGTGATACCATTTAATTCAATTGTGTAGGTTGCCAATTCTGTAAAATCCGCCGGCACTTCGGGGCCTTGGCCGCAGGCATCAAACGACAGGCCGTGGGCGAAATAGTCTTCCGCGTCATAGACCTCGTCGCCACTTACAGCGCCACTCACACCGCGCCAATTCTCGCAAAGCAGCACTGCGATTCTGGTGGCCGTTGCCCTCACATCAGCTTTTCGCGCATCCAGAGCGGAATGATATCTATATGCGGAGGCTCCTATAACCGCCACTGCCAGGATGAGAATCGCCCCCATTACCTCGACCAGAGTCATTGCCGCTGCG
>DAOVNI010000234.1 GCA_030630315.1 Phycisphaerae bacterium
AACTTATATGTTATAGAGGATTATGAAAATGAAACCGCTTTCAGGCTCGAACAAAACAAACCCAATTCAAACCCAATCTTGTCCGCCTCCGGCGGATTCAAAAAAGCCCAAAATGAACGTAAACTTATATGTTATAGAGGATTATGAAAATGAAACCGCTTTCAGGCTCGAACAAAACAAACCCAATCAAACCCAACCTGTAGTGAGCTTGTCGAACCTATTTCAAAGGCAAAAAAAAGTTGCAATTTACGATGGTTCTGGTAGGATGATTAAATCTGAATTGTCGGTAGTGTTGATTAGTAGTGTATATTGTAAATTCCGGCCAATAAAGCCGGACAATCACAGAAGGAGGATAGAATGTCATCACACAATACAGGGTTGGTTTCGAGACGCGGCTTCTTCGCCACAAGTGCCGCCGCGGCTGCAATGTTGGCCTCGGGTGCGGATGCAGCAGCTCAGGCACAAAAGCTGAGGTGGACGACAAGAACAATCAGGCGCCGAGCCCAGGTCGGGCTTCAGCTTTACTCGGTGCGTAACGACTGCGGGCGTGACCTGCCGGGCACAATAGCAGCCGTGGCAAAGATGGGCTACAAGGGCGTCGAGTTCGCCGGCTACTACAACCGCACCGCCACGCAGCTCCGCAAGATGCTCGACGACAATGGCCTTTTGTGCTGCGGCACGCATACGGGTCTGGATACGCTGCTCGGTGACAATCTGGCCAACACAATCGAGTTCAATAAAACGTTGGGCAATAAGTACCTCGTTGTCCCCAGCTTGCCTGGTAAGTACAGGGGCTCACACCAGGCCTGGCTCGAAACCGCAAAGCTGTTCAACGAGCTGGCGGAGAAAGTCAAGCCGCAGGGTATGCTCGTCGGTTACCACAACCATAGCGCCGAATTCAAGGCGATTGACGGAAAGCTTCCCTGGGACACTTTCTGTGGAAACACCTCCAAAGATGTGATTATGCAGCTTGATTTGGGCAATGCAATGCGCGGCGGCGCGGACCCGCTTCCTTACATCTACCGGTATCCGGGGCGGGCGATTACCGTGCACGTCAAGGAGTTCAGCAAGACAAACGACAAAGCCCTCGTTGGTGAGGGGGACATCCCCTGGAAGGCGTTCTTCGCCCTCTGCAAGGCGGTCGGCGGGACCGAGTGGTACATTGTCGAACAGGAAAGTTATGCTTATCCACCCCTCGAGTGCGTCAAACGGTGTCTCATTAACCTTCGTAAGATGCGGCTGATATAGGGTAGGCGAGTCACGAGGCACGGGTTGCGGGTTGCGGTTTTTGTTGAGCCATTCGGCTTTGCGCAGAATCACTTTCAAAAAAGTTTCACTTTTGTGTCGGGTGAAAAGTTTTGAGCTTTAATCCGTATTTCTTCTTGATTTTCTGCACATCTTCGTGAATCTTCCTGGCTGTTTCTCTTACAGAAAGATGTTTTGTCTGCTCATAAACCTTATCTTTCCAATCCCAGACTTCCTGAAGCGATTTATCAACCTTCATATCTACTCACCTCCATAGGCGTAACTATCTCTAATCGTTTAGTATATCCTCTTTCTAAATTGACAGCATTAAAAAGCTCGGACTTCCGCAGGTTAGCCAGGTGTTGATAATTCCAGGTGATGAGCGCATCCATCTCAGAAGCTGTAGCAATAGCAACATGAAATGCATCATCTCTTTTGTCTTGCGGCACAATACCCCGATTCATATATATCTCAGTCAATTCATTTGCCTCTTCTGTGGTTTCTAATTCTACAGGAGCATACTTATTAACTAAATCGAATAATGCCATTCTTTTGGATTCAGGTGCATCATTTATTTCTCTAATCACTACTTCAGAAACGAATATTTCATAGAGATTTTCTTTAATGGAAGCAAAAAACATCTTGGTCATATCTCTTTTCTCTGGTGCATCGTCAGCGAAGATGAAGTTCCAAACAGAGGTCTCGAGATATAATTTTAACTTTCGCATAATTTTCCCCTGATATTTTTTGATTTAATTTAAATGTTCGCGAACACAGCCTCAATCACGAAAGAGGTAGCCCACACTGCCACAGTCTCCCTCTCCCAGGATAGCACCAAACAAGTAGAGAGAAAAGCTGCTCCCGCCGGTAAGTTCTCCACGTTTCCTTTAATACAACCTCCTCTTAAAAGACTCCCTGAGTTTCATTATACCATTAGAAAGTATTATACAAATGCCATATGAAATTGTCAAATTTTCTCTGCCCTCTGTTTCAACTTACGCCAAAGAAAACGTGAAGCATGACCCGTGCCCTGGTACCCGTGCCCCCAAGGGACGAACCACGAACCAATTGCTTTTGTTAATTTACCGCGGTTTTTGTTGAGCCATTCGGCTTTGCGCAGAATCACTTTGAGGAATAAATCAATAAAAGGATAATCAAAATGGATACCGCCGCCACGGTACTTAGAATCAATACCGCAATTCGGTAACGGCTAATGGTTTCTTCTCTGTAAACGTATTCTTCGTCTTCGATTTCCTCTCCGTTTTCGAGCTGTTCAAGCATAGAAACATCAAATCTTTTGTGCGCTCGCAACGGCGGCCGACCATTGCGAACCGCCTCCAAATCCGTCAGCAGCTCCTCAACGTTTTTGTAGCGGTCGTCTTTGCGCTTGGCCATCATAATTTCAATGACTTCAGATATCCCCGCCGACAGTGAAGTATTTATATGGTCGGGCGGAATCAATTGCTCCCTCAAATGCTTTTTCATAACATCCGAGGGGTCTTCCGCCATAAACGGCACCCGGCCGGTCACCATGTGATAGAACGTTCCGCCGAGGCCATAGATGTCGGCGCGGCCGTCGATGTCGATTTGTCCCCGGATTTGTTCGGGTGCAATATAGTACGGCGTGCCGTAAGCTTTTCCTACCTCGCTTTGTGCCGTCTTGATATCCGTTGTCGCACGTGCCAGACCCATATCCGCGAGTTTAGCTACTCCGGCGGTGTTTATCATTATGTTCTTGGGCTTGACGTCGCGGTGGATGAGGCCGCAGGAATGAGCGTGAAGAAGTGCACGGGCGACCTGCATGATTATGTCCAGCGCCTCGTCTTCGGCAAAAACCTTGCCCGCTGATAAATCATCGTACAAAGTCTTGCCCTCAACATATTCCATTACGAAATAGTGGTACCCCCCTGCCTCGCCGACGTCAAAGGCCTGGACGATATTGCTGTGATTGAGCTTAGCGGCGGCCTGGCCCTCCTTGTAAAAGCGTTCCACGTATTCGCGATTTTCGCTGAAGCGCTTCGGCAAAACCTTTATCGCGACTATCCGGTTCAGACTCAACTGCCGAGCCTTATACACAATTGCCATTGCACCGGCGCCGATTTTGCCGAGTATTTTATAGCCCGGAATCTGGTGCGCAACGGCCTTGCTTTCCTTTATGCTTGTTTTTAACCTTTCTGCCTGGGTCGCCGTGATATAGCCCAGGTCAACCATCAGGTTCTTAAGTATTACAGGATTAATCT
>DAOVNI010000283.1 GCA_030630315.1 Phycisphaerae bacterium
AGAAAACAGATGAGTTTAACTGCTCAGGTTTAAATATGTTTATTGTTCCGGCCGGGGCCCCAAAGTCGATAGCATCAATAATAAGCAAATTCTGCGGAGCTTTTTTTATGATGGGCTGAATATAATTCTCAGGCACGGTGCCAGCATCTATCAGCTCGGCACAAACCTTTCCGGCAAGCTGCTCACAAACAAGCGGCCCGGCCCCATCGTCACCTTTTAGTATATTGCCGATACCGACAATAACCATCGCCGAATCGCGTAGTTTATTTAGCCGCTCGAAAAGCTGTTCATCAGCGCCCATAGCAATCTCGTCGTGCGTGGTGCGTATCGCGTATTGCGCAAAATATACACAATGCCTGGTACGCAATACGATATACGCAATACGCAGTACGGAATTTTACAGGCGGATATTCAGTTCGCATTTACACTTAGGGCACAAGATTCGCATAAAATCGTTTGTTCGGATGTCTTTATCAGGCTGCTGCTTAATATCCCGGGGCTTCGTCAGCAGCTCGCCACTTTTGGCAATCAACAGTGAAGGATTAGTATAGGCCAACGGGCCAAGTTTTTCATAAAGCCAGATGAGATGTTTTTTGGTGCCTATCACCGCCCCGCACTTTTCGCATAGTTGAAGCTCATATTCGTGGGTTTCAATGGTGCTTTCCCTGTCCAGAGTAGCCAAATCCCACTCGTTCGAGAGCTTTATACCATCTTCCGTCGTGCAGTTGTCCCTGCAATTGCCGCAAAAGATACAGGTATCGTATCGAAGGGTTATTTTTCTTGTCGGCGGATTAGCTTCGAGGTCGTCAATTTGAGTCAGCGCTTCAGTCGGACAGACATTTACACACGCACCGCAGCCGATACAGGTATCGAGGTCAAATTCAGGTTTGCCTCTATACTTTTCCGGCACCACACAAGGCTCAGCGGGAAACCGGGTGGTAAACCGCGGGGAAAAGACCGCTGTAACGGCTTCTTTTAATTCTCTTAACTTCGGCAAACGCATATTCGTATCCCGTATTTCGTTTTTATTTTTTACTTTCTTCTGCGTATTTATCAACGACGCTATTTTCCCACAATTTTACGCCGGAAGCATAAGCACCTTTGGCAATTGCATGTGCGGCGGTAGGCGAAGTTATCAATATAAACACAGCGCAGATTATCGCTTTGGCACTTGTGGCTCCCAAACCGCTAATGACGGCGACGCCTACTAACAGTAAAATAGTGCCGAGAGTTACGCATTTGGTTGAGGCCTGCAAGCGGTTGTAAACATCGGGGAAGCGAACCAGGCCTATACAGCCGAATATATCAAATAGAATTCCAACAATTATTAGTATGTACCCAATAATATCACTCATCGAAACTTCTGCCCTCCAAAAACTTTGCCAGTGCTATAGTCCCGATGAAGCTCAGCAGTGCCCAGGCAAGAGCGATGTTGAGATAAAAATCCTTTTTGGTAGCCAGTCCAAGAATGGCACAGAAACCCACTATGACTATGCCTAATATATCAATAGCCACGGTTCTGTCGGGAGCGCTGGGGCCGCGACCTATGCGATACAGGCACAAGAAGCAACACACAAATAAGCCGATGTAAAATAACGTTATCATAAGCTATCTCTCCGTCAACACGGCGCCGGATGGCGCATTTCTTATTCGAAGATTCTCTTCAGGAACCACTCAAACCTTCGAGCGATAAATTCGGTTGCCTGCTCGACGTCGTCAGATTTTACATTGATCCAGTGGACGTACAAAAAAGTCTCCCGCGAAGCGGGGTCCCCATCGTCCGTCAAATCCACGGTCAATGTACCCGGGGTGAGAGTGATGGAATTAGCCAGAGCTGTTATGCCGGATTCCGTTTTTAGAATGGTTTTTATTTTAACGATTCCGGGTTTTATCGGCATTTTGGGGTGCAAAGCGCGATAGACAACATCGAAATTGGCTTTTATCATATAGTAGAAAAATACCGGCACATAAACTAAAGCCCAAAACATTCGTACCGGCGAGATAAATACGCGATATTCCTTCGGCAAGATTTCGTGGAACAAAAGTGCCACGATTACCGAGACTATCAAACCGGCGATTATCACCTGAGCATCGAGCTGCCAGGTCAGCAACATCCAGATAATAAACGCTAAAACAAAATAAATCAGCCGCCTCATATTTTCACACTTTCATTGACATCTTAATTACATTAGCCGAATACGAAATGCCGCCCGTCAACACATCCACAGCAGGCTGGAGGATATTGGACCTCAAAGCCGGCACTAAAAGCAATCCCATCAGCACGCACAAACAGGCCAAAAATACCATTGCAATGAGCATAGAGCCCCTGTTTTCTTTTACTTGCCGGAGATTTTCAGGCAGCTCGCCAAGGAAGACATATCTTTGAACCTTCAAATACATAATTAAAGTACACAAACTTACAAAGACAATTATTGCTGCGACCCAGTAAAAATGAGCTTGAATTGCTGCGATTACGAGAATCAGCTTGCTCCAGAACCCACTAAAAGGCGGAATGCCGACGATGGAGGCCGACGCCACGGTGCAGGTTGCGCGTGTGAAGGGTAATTTTTCTGCGAGCCCCCCCATTTGTTTTAGCTGTCTTGTGCCGGTTGACATCTGGACTGAGCCGCTGGTTAAGAACAACAAAGACTTATAAACAGCGTGGTTTACAAGGTGGAACAACCCACCAAGAATAGCCAGCGAAGCCCAGGCTACATTCTCGCCTTTAGCAATGATAAGTCCACCAAGGCCGATGCCGAGGACTACATAGCC
>DAOVNI010000141.1 GCA_030630315.1 Phycisphaerae bacterium
CTGCTGGCCTTTGATGAAGCCCTACGTTGCCCACATTCATATCAAAGACTGGAAGCTCGGCGAAGACGTGGGCAGCATACCGGGTGAAGGTGACGGGCAGATAAGAGAGCTGCTTGCCGAGCTTGCGGCGCTCAACTATGATGGCTGCCTTACGATGGAGCCGCATCTACGAGCCGGCGGTCAGTTCGGCGGCGATACGGGGCCAGAGCTTTTTTCACAGGCAATCGCCGCGGTGAGAGAGCTTGCGGGCGAGGTCGGCTTGACGTGTGAATAAAAGTAAAAGTGAAAAATTAGAAACGTAAAACTAACGAATAGGACCGGGACCCCGTTTGCAGTATTTCGCAAATGAGACCCGAACCCAATTCCACAGTTTTACGCTTTTCGCTTTAAGTTTTACGCTATTGTGTGGAGGACGTTATGAAAAAATGGAATTTTGGAATAATCGGTGCCGGGTTAATCGCTGATTTTCACGCAAAGGCCATAACGGACATTCCCAATGCGAAATTGTTAGCCTGTTGTGACATCGTCTCGGCCCGGGCCGAAGAACTGTCGAACAAACACGGCTGCCGGGCCTTCGGAAGCTATGAAGATATGCTCAAGAGCGGAGAAATAGATATTGTTACCATTGCCACACCGAGTGGATTCCATATGGAGCCGGCCATTGCCGCAGCCCAGACGGGCAAACACGTAATATGCGAAAAACCGCTGGATATTACGTTGGAGCGAATCGACGCTATGATTGACGCCCATGAAAAGTCAGGTACTCGTCTTGGAGGCATATTCCCATATCGATTTAACGACTCGCAGGCGGCCCTTAGAGAAGCGATAAATTCCGGACGCTTCGGTGTAATTACTTACGCAGCAATATTTGTTCCCTGGTGGCGCACCAACGAGTATTACAAGGATTCCTGGCACGGCACGTGGAAACTGGACGGCGGCGGTGCGCTAATGAACCAGTCCATTCATATGGTGGATATGCTGTGCGACGTGATGCCGCCGATTGAATCGTTGCAGGCCTTTGTGGGGACGCTCGGGCACCCGCAAATTGAAGCGGAAGACACCGCGGTCGCTGTTCTGCGCTATACCAATGGAGCTCTGGGAATGATTTACGGAACGACCGCCTCGTACCCCGGCCAGTTCAGGCGGTTTGAAATCACCGGCACAAAGGGCACTGTGATACAAGTGGAAAACAGTTTTACTGTCTGGCAGTTCGCCGACGAAAAACCCGAAGATGAGCAAATCCGCAAGCAATTCGGCGAAATCGAAGGTGGAGGCGGTGTGTCCGACCCGGCCGCTATCACACATCACAATCACACACGTAATTTCAAAGCGTTTCTTGATACGCTTGAAAGCGGGAAAGACTTCTGGATTAGCGGAGCCGAAGCCCGCAAGGCCGTGGAAGTGATACTGGCAATATATAAATCCGCAAAAGAGCAAAAACCTGTTAAGCTCAACTCGTGAATCGTGATTCGTGACCCGTGGCTCATATATTATTGTTCTGCCAGTCTCGCTGCCATAAATGCGTCCAGTGAACATATAGGGAATTATTTACATCGCCTGTCCGGTTCGGTTTATCGAATCCAACTTTTTAAAAAGTTTCCGTTTGCTCTTGAGACGCAAGAGCTTTCCTGCTTTCGTGGCGAAATCCTTCTAATGTTACCACAACAATTCTTCCAATAAGTATAGCAATAATGAACAATAAAACTACCTTCACTATACCAGAAATCTTTAGAATTTCTCCACTGGCGATGATTATAACAAAACAATAAATAGCAAAAGCTGCATAGAAATAAAGCAAAAGAGCACCGTAAGCAAAAACAGGATGCACATGCAGACCAAGTATCATAAAAACGGCCCCGACAGAGCCTGTAATTATCGAAGCTATTGTATATACCGTAGACCGTGTAAGTTTACCTTTTTGTGTTTTGACAAAAAGAGCAGTAGCAGGTACAAAAAAAGCTGGACTAACGACGCCATAAAGCTCATGCAAGCTCGCGCCCAAAACCAAAAATAAAATTCCGCATAAAATAAGTATTATCGAGATAACAGATAAAAATCTCATTTGTGGCTCCTGGGTTAAGATTGATTCACTGTGTTCGATTCACGATTTGCGAGCAGGCGCAATGGCTACCAGGACTCCCCTGACGTAACCGACGGATTCGGCCAGGCCTGCCCAGTGGGTCGTCGGCGTCCTTTTCGTATTCAAACGCCACAACACCACTGTAGTTAATCTTCAACAGCGTTCGCAGAAATTTAGGAATATCAATCACGCCTCGCCCGACTTCCACACCGCGCCCCTTAGCGGTCGCTGCCGAAACATCCTTTATGTGCACATCCAGCAGCCGGTCTGCGAACCTCTCGGCTGACTCTGACGGGTCCATGCCCGCCCGCTGTGTATGTCCGATGTCGTTACAAAGCCCAATTCGCTTGTCCAAATCCTTTATTCTTTCGTAAG
This sequence comes from Phycisphaerae bacterium, assembly GCA_030630315.1. Taxonomy (GTDB): domain Bacteria; phylum Planctomycetota; class Phycisphaerae; order Sedimentisphaerales; family Anaerobacaceae; genus JAUVYQ01. The sequence goes on from DAOVNI010000141.1 coordinate 2,456, forward strand.
CGCTTGCCGGTGTGGGATAATTTTTATCTCCCGGCCCGTGATTGTGAATCGCCACTTTAATATCATATTGCTGAACCTTTTTATTAACCAGCGTCAGCAGCTTAGGTGCCGGTACCCCGACAATGACCTTCATTCCCGCAGCTTTAGCATAATCAAAAGCACGATGCACCTCAGCTTCGCTCTTCATAGAGATTACTCCGCCGCCGTAAAGTCTCAGCCCTGCATTTCTCACTTTGGCCGCTACCGCTTTGATTTCGGCCTGCGTGCTGTCCAACGGCAAATGGAAGTCCTTTAAGCAGATATATTTTAATCCCACCCGCTTCGTCATCGCCAGCGTCTCATCCAGCTTGAACTTCCTTAAGGTGTACGAAGCCAAACCCAGCTCAAACCGTCTCATTTTTCTAATTTGAAATTTCGGATTTTGAATCTCGAATTTTTTTACCGCCGAGCTCGCAGAGACCGCCGAGTTTAATCCATAGTTTTTAGTTTTGAATTTTGTATCTAATTCTTTCTCTGCGTTCTCAGCGTTCTCTGCGTTTAATTCTTTTGTCGTACCTCGCTCCTTTCCGGCAGACGGCTGACCCTGCGTACCAAAACAGCCGCTCGCACCAGCAAGCGAAGCCACCGCCCCTATACCTGCTGCCTGCAGAAACCGCCTTCTGGTCTGTTCTCTTCCTCTCATCTGCATCATCTCCTTCTTCATAATAGTACTTTACTTTTTCTTCTTTTAAGTTTAAGTGATAAAGCAAATATCCTTGAGACGCAAGGAATTTTGCGTTGCAGACGCCGGGCGTATCTGGTATGATTATGATGGACATACCAAAGACCGAAGTCTTGTGTCTTTTATCGAGAAAGGCAGGGAAAAGCGATGAAAACCAGAAGAACCAAAAAGGCAAACACATTAACCCGGCGGGAATTTTTGAAAAGCTCGGCAGCTGCCGCAGCAGGTACCGCTTTGGCGTGGCCGGTAATCGTTCCCGTCTCAGTGCGCGGTGCCGACGCACCGAGTAATCGCATCGTGGTGGGCTGTATCGGCGTCGGGCGTATGGGGCTCGGCGATATGCGAGAGGTCATGGGATTTAAAGAAGCCCAGGTCGTCGCTGTATGCGACGTCGATTCCAAAAGGGCAAAAAATGCCCGGCAACGTGTTGAGCAGTATTACGGTTCGCAGGGTAAGAATGGAAGCTATAAGGGCTGTGCGACATACAAAGATTTCAGAGAGTTGGTTGCACGAAGAGATATTGACGCGGTCCTGATTGCCACGCCCGACCACTGGCATGCGCTGCCCGCGATTGCCGCGGCGAAGGTCGGCAAGGACGTTTTTCTGCAGAAGCCGCTGACACTGACCATTAAAGAGGGTCGCGTGTTAAGTAACACGGTTCGCCGCTATGGGCGCGTCTTTCAGGTTGGAAGCCAGCAGCGTTCGGATTCGCGGTTTCGGCAGGCGTGTGAGCTTGTCCGTAACGGACGCATCGGCAAGCTGCACACCGTAAAAGTGGGCTTTGGAACAGACCCAGGCACGGGGCCGCAACCACCTATGCCAATACCTGAAAACCTGGACTACGAGATGTGGCTGGGCCCTGCGCCCTGGGCGGCTTATACCGAGAAGCGCGTGCATCCCCAAAGCAGCTATGGGCGACCGGGCTGGCTGCGCATCGCAGACTACGGCGCGGGTATGATTACGGGCTGGGGCGCTCACCATAACGACATCGCCCAGTGGGGGATGGGGACCGAGTACACCGGGCCAGTCGAAATCGAAGGACAGGGGGAATACCCGAAAGACGGGCTTTGGGACGTGCACGGCGCGTTTCGCATCGAGTACACGTATGCCAGCGGAGTCAAGGTCATCTGCGCCGACACTCGAAAAAACAAACAAGGAATTCTTTTCGAAGGAACTCAAGGCTGGGTGTACGTCAAGCGAGGACAAATCGACGCCGAGCCAAAGTCATTATTGACCTCGACTATCGGCACGAACGAAACCCATCTCTACAAAAGTAATAACCACAAAGGAAATTTTCTTGAGTGTATCAAGTCGCGGGCAGAAACTGCCGCCCTTGTTGAAGTCGGCCATCGCTCCTGCACCGTCTGTCTGCTGGGCGAGATTGCTATGAGACTTGGCAGGAAGTTGAAATGGGACCCCGAACGGGAGCAATTCACCAACGATGCGGAGGCGAACCAGATGGTTTCCAGGCCGATGCGCAGCCCCTGGCACGTATAGAATTGATTCCGCCATAGGCGGATCTTCGATATTGATTAGTGATTATTGATTATTGAGAATTTAAGGGTTACGAGATGAAGTACTGGTGGAGACTTGTTGGCGCTGCGTTGATAGTCACAGTGTGGAGCATTCCGAACGCGGCAGAGTGGGACACTTCGGTGCAGGCGGCCGGTGAGCATATTGAGGCAAAACTCGAGAAGAACAAGATCGCAGTTACCGTGAATAGGAAGCCTTTCACATGCTACAAGTTCGCCGCATCGCAGAAATATCCGTATTTCTGGCCGGTGAACGGGCCGGCATCGGGCAAGTCCATCACGACCGAAACATCGCAGCCGTATCCACACCACCATCCGCTGTTCTTTGGCTGCGACCGCGTCAACGGCGGCAACTACTGGC
>DAOVNI010000085.1 GCA_030630315.1 Phycisphaerae bacterium
CTATTACATTGAGCTGGTTGATCAGATTGAACGACTGAAATATAAAACCAATACGGGCACCACGTATTAAAGATAGCTGGTCATCATCGAGCTCGGAAACATTCTTGCCACCAAGCAGGTAGTCTCCGCTCGTGGGACGGTCCAGGCAGCCTATCATATTGAGCAATGTGGATTTGCCTGAACCGCTGGGTCCCATGATAGCTACATATTCACCGCTGGCGATGGTCAGGTCAATTTCGCGCAATACCCGCAGCTCCACTGTCCCAAGCTGGTAATTCTTGCACAATTGCTGCATCACTAATATCGCAGTATCATCTTTGAACTCAACGGTTTGGTCCACTTACTGCACCGCCTTGTCTTTGCTTCATATCACTTTCGCCTTGTCGCATTCTATTACGCATACTCTGCATACTTTTCATAAGTTCTGCCTTGAACTTTTCCGGGTCACTCTTACGAAGTGTTTCCAGCTCTTTAGCTTTTTCCGGTTCGATTTGTGCCATACCACTCATTATCCGATTAATCATTTCATCTGTTAGCTGAAGCTGTCTGCCACCCTGCGGTCTTTCTCCACCCTCCGGTGGTCTGCCCCTGTGCGTGCCTTGCTCATCCCCAGACCGTTCGGCTCTCCCCCCTCGGGGCTGGCCTCGAGTTTCCGTATCATTCGCATCAGTCGCGCCCGGCCTTGCTCTGCTCTGTGGTATTGGTTGTTGCTGTTGGAATGAGGCTGGGCTGCCCAATTCACTGAAAAGCGGAGGATTGAGCATCACCTCCTCGCCGGCCTCTAAACCTTCAATAATTTCCACAAACGTATCATTAAAAAGCCCCGTTCGCACTACACGTTCTTGATGACCCTTCGAGGTCATAACGTAACAGACTTTTCTGCCGGCGCGATTTGACACCACCTGAATAGGCACAATTATAGCGTCCTCTAACTGCTCGACGAGAATTTGTACCTTGCACGACATTCGACTTCTGAGAAAACTATGGGTACCATCTATTCTAACCAGGGTTTTGTAAACCTTAAGGTCGGGATTCATCCAGCTACGTTGCTGGTCGGGCAGCGGCGCTACCTCAAGCACTTCGCCCTCCAATACACTGTCAGGGAAAGCATCCATAACTATCGTTGCAGGCTGACCAGCTTCTACCTTATCAACCTCGGTCTCGTGGACGCCGATTTCAGCAACCATTGCCGCAGTATCAGGCATTGATATAATCGTCTGCCCCTCAGAAACTGTTTCGCCTTCAGCAATAATTCCGCTGCTCACTCCTCCGCCTCTACTTCGCATGGACCTATAGAAGTCGTCTCTACTGCCGGTACCATATATTACCAGACCCGGAGCCTGTGCTTTAATTGTACAATACCCAAGCTGCTCTGTTAAATCTTTGACGTATGTGTCTTGCTGGTCAAAATTTTGTTGGTACTTACTTAGGGTCGACTCGGCTTGCGCCAGCATTGAACGGCACTGGGCACCAATGCGCTCTAAAGCACGGCCGGCCTCAACGTAGTCACTGAGGTATTTCTCAGCATTTTTCGGAAAATCGTATTGTTTAAATAAAGCCAGAGCCACCTCTGCGCTCTCCACTGCAAACCGACGATTTATCACAGTTAGCCTGTCTCTGTCCAATTCAAGGTCGGAAACGTAATTTGCATCGTGAAGTTGTTCGGTCCCGGCCAATGTGTCCTCTGCCGTTTTTAAGTTACCCTTGGCCAGAACAATGTTATCCTCCAATTTTTTCAACTCCTCCCCGGCAGCCGAACCATCTAACAAATTCGGGTCATTCTCTACTTCCTTAAGAAACGAGGCTATATGTTCTGTCAAGTTTGGCACTTCGTTTACATCTTTAATCAACTTCTCTGCAAGCCCTGCACCCAAATATTTCTGAAGGTCTAAAAGAGTAAACCTTACTTCCAGCTGACCCTTTGCAACATCGCTTTCATTTTGTATTTTCTGGATAATAAGTGCTTCTTCCGATGAGGTAAGACTTGCCGTGTCACCCGAAAGCTCCATTTTCTCTTGAATCAATCGCTCTTCCAGGATTGAAGAATCCAATTGTACGAGTACCATTCCGTTATCTACATCTTTCTGAGCCACATAAGTGCCTGCAGGGACGATACTGAGTATTGTTAACACTGTCGATTCCCTGTATCCACTTTTGACCTTACATTTGTAATCTATCGATTGCTTGGCCCTGATACTGCCGCCTTCGGTAACGACGATAGTCAAATTATCCCGGCGCACGGTGAAGGTCCCACCACTTGAAGTGTCTGGACTAATGTTCCTTTTTATCGCTGCTGCTACTAATCCCGAAACCAACACTACCACTACAATAAGTAGCAGAATCATCCACCGCCGTTTTATGCGTCTCTTAACACGTTGATTTTCCGATACGTTTTGATTTCTTTTGTCTTTGTAATTTTTCATTGTGTTCTCTGCTCCCACATTCCATCCGGTTTAACCTGCAGAATACCAACATCCCGAAAGAAGCTCATTTTAGCAATTGTGTGATCGACTAAAGCTCCTATTACATTATCTTGAGCACGTAATAAAGCATCCTGTGACAGCAACAAGATTCGCGTCTCAACTCGTCCTGCATCCAGCAATACTTTATTCATTTCTACACGTTCCTTTGCCAGCGCTAGGCTGTTCTTTTCGATTTTGTACCGGTCCGATGTCTCCTGGAGCAGACGGTAAGCACCGCGCACAGCTAATTTAATCCTGTCTATATCATCCTCATATTGCCGCTGCTGCTGCTCTAACGTTATCAATGCCTGCCGATAAGCATTGCGCTGGATTTTTCTGTCCAACGGCAAATCAGCATCAAAACCCAGCCCGTAGCTACCACTGCGAAATTGCAATCTGCTAAAGTCGGTCCTTTCTCTTGATGATTCTACGCCGGCGCTGCCCGTCAGGTTCAGCTGAGGCCCAAGGCCATCAGCTTTCAGTATAACATTTCGCAGTGCGTCGTCAATCCAATCTGCACTGTTAGCTAAATCCAGACGCCGCAGCAATGCTGTTTCAATCGCTGCGTCCAATGTATAATCGACTTCGCTTATGCCGGCTTCTTCCAATGCCCTCAACTCGTTCTGGTCCAGTTCCACATTAGCGTCGGTTGGTAACGATAACTGTATCTTAAACGCATCAAGACTCTGCTCATACCTCTGCTGGGCTGCTACAACCATACTTTCTGCACCCAGCACATTTTGTTCCGCCTCATCAACATCGATGCGGCTTTTACGCCCGGCTTCGGCCTCCATATCCAGACGCTCTTTCGATTCAAGCACTCTCTTATAATTATTCTTGGCATTGGTTACAGCATCCCTTCGCTGCAAAACACCGTAGTAGGCAGTTACAATATCAACCACAAACGTTTTGCGATAGCGGTTGAATGAGCGTATGTCATACAAAACCTCCCGCTCGGCCTGAGTCAGTTGTTCCCGGGCGACTTTTCCGGCACCGGCGCCCAGCAAAGGAGCATTCAAACTGGCGCTCAGAACCGAATACAGTGAAGTCCGCGGGTCGCCGGCAAGAAAGCGTATCCAGTCGATTGCCAGACCGGTGCTTATCATCACGCCATTGGCTAACAAGTGTGTTTGCTCGGCCTTTAGTAAAGCATCAATGCTTACATCTTCGTCCCCACCTCCAACGTTGACGTATTCGCTGTCAATGGTCCCGAACCATTGTCGTGCATACTGATGCCGCGTACCTGTTAAACTAAGTGCCGAAAGATATAAAGATTCCTTTCGCGCCTGATAATCCCGATTGTGTGCCGTAGCCATCGCGACTGCCTCTGCAAGACTTATAACGCCTGATGACGGTAAGGCCTTTCCAATTTGCACGTCATTCGGCGATGGCGCTACGTCACTGATTTTGTAATTGACCTTTTGGCCAAACCTGGCCCGCCATTTGCTATCGATAATCTTATATACTTCTTTGTCGGCATCAGCTTTGTAGTGCTCAGAACTGCACCCACCCGCAATACCAAAGATGGCAGCGGTGCACAGCCCCCAGCATAGCAACGTTACTGGCCGAAACCTGCTAAACATAATACCCTTCCCCGACGCAAACCCCACTTGTGTAACGTCGTTTTTAGTCCATATCAGTTTCATTATACAGGAAAAGCTCGCCAAAGGAAAGATGAAAACTGGCCAGGTTTCCGCAACTGCTCCCAATCTTCGATATTTATCGTAAATTTTACACAGGAGGTTCCAATAAAAATCCGCAAATTTATGTACCGAAAGCCCCACTGTCGTTACCGGACGTCTGCCTCCCGCGGTTTTCCGAAAAATCTCAGGCAATTCCCATCGCTAATTAGTTTTTAGCATAATATAGGACGCTTTCGCCCTCAAAAATATTGCCAAAAACTGTTAATGCTCAGTATAAAATGACACTGAATTTTATTGCAAAACGAGCCAATTAACTGTAAACTTAGCTGGAATTTAGATGTCGGCCCCGTTAGAAGTGGGTTACAAGGCCGCACTTCTAACGGACCGGACAGTGCCGGAGCTTCGAACGGGACTTCTAACGGGGTTGGCGGCGTGGCCAAGTGGTCTAAGGCGACGGTTTGCAAAACCGTTATTCGGCGGTTCGAATCCGCCCGCCGCCTGTCCTTTTTCCCCTATGCCAGGTACGGACAACTGATTACTTTTGTTTCCTAAAGCTACTGTTTTCAAAGGCTTACTCTTTCCTGCTGGTTCTTGCTTTCCGCCCTGCTTATTGCCAACTGTTGCCGATTGATTACATCCAAAGTAAGCCGTAGGTGTCGATTTATGTGTCAATTTTAGTGTCATTTTTTTTGAGCCATCCGGAGCAGCGTCAACTGGCTGATTATCCGTTCCGGTTTTGAGTGCAACTGCTTTATTCTCCCCGACACTGACGTCGTCGTCAAGCGTTTCCTCAAGGAGCTAAACACCGACTACATCGACATAATCCTCCTGCACTGCGTCGTCTCTGCAAACTGGCCGGACGAGCTCGGCGAACAGATGAACATCCTGGAAAAACTCAAAAAGAAAGGCATCGTCCGGGCACACGGCGTCTCGTGTCACTCGCTGCCGACCCTGCAGGCAGCAGCAGATGAGCCGTGGGTCGATTCGGTGAACGTGCGAATCAACGCTTATGGCAAGAATATGGACGGCCCGGTTGCAAAGGTCGAACCCGTGGTTAGGAAGCTGCACAAGGCAGGCAAAGGCGTGACAGGGATGAAGCTGATTGGCGAGGGGGCCTTCCGCAACAGCGACGAGAAACGCGACAACTCCATCCGCTACGTGCTCGGCCTCGGCTGTGTCGATGCAATGGTCGTCGGATTCGAGAAACTCGAAGAGATTGACGACTTCGCCGCACGCGTCCGCAAAGTGTCCACAGCGCTTATAAAAAAGGCGTAAGCAAAAAGCGAAAAATGTAAGGCGAAAGCTCCGGTCTCAACTTATTTTGCGCGGCGCTCACATAGGAGACCGTCTGCGAACCTCCTCAAACTTCGCAATCGCAGAATTCATATCTCCGACCAGAGAGTCTATATCGGCATTCAAATCTAAATATTCATTAGCCATCTGAATTGCTCTTTGACAATTTAGTATCAAACGGTCCAGAGTGAACAACAATTCGTTGCTTAGCCTTTGTCGCTCTATTACGTCCCTTTCGTACCGGTAGCTTCCGTACCCATACCAGGGGCCCCTGCCGCGAATTTGGCTTTCAACCCAATTAAGTTCTCTGTGAAGCTCCTCTGAGCGGTCCTTAAGATGCGTAATAGCGGGAGAAATCTCATTAAAATTCTGCTTGACCCTCCAGAATTGGCGCTTTGCTTTTTCGCAATCGTTATTCCGAACCAACCCGGCCTTGGCTGCATCAAGCGCTGCTAAAAGCTCCCTTTGCGAAGAAACAATCTTGTCCGCAACATTACACTGTACGGCCTCGGCTGCCGTTAATGTCAGCAATGAACCTCTTTCGCTCCACGTTCTGACAAGAGTTTGGGCAGCTTTCTTGTTCTGACCCTCAACAAATAATGTCTCTCCTTCCTCAGTAACCTCTAAAGCTTCGATACTCTTGTCGACCATTGCCTTGGCAATGATACCCGGTCGGTTGTTCCGTTCGGCAAGTGCACCAATGTAAGCAGTAAGTGTAGAAGCATCATCGTCAGGCCGGCTTGGGACAATAGATCTTTCCACTATAGCTCGCCTATAAGTTATTCTCGAAGTTCGTCCACGACGTCTTCTTACGGTCGTAGTGTCAGAAGGAGTGTATGATACTAACGTGGCGCCACCGATGGTCGTATTGTCTGCCATATAAAGCTCATCACAGGCAAGCGCTATCGCAGCACCGGTTGAGTATGCGCCGTCGAATTTGCCGCCGTTAACAAATGCAACAATACGGCAATTATCTATTTGGATGATTGCTCCACAAATGCGCTTGGCCAGATCAATTCGGCCCCCTGGCGTATCAATCTCAATGAGAATAAACAGTGGACCATGGTCAGCAGCCAAAAGTATTGCATCTTCAAAAGCTTCGGCCTCACATATCAGGTCAATCGGCTCCTTTATAGAAAAAGTAAATACCTTGTTCTTGCGACCGAGATGATTATAATTGATTTCGTAATCGCCGAGGTCAAGGTATTGTGGATTCTTTTTGTACTCAATACGCACTTGTGTCTTATTTTGTCTTGTTATCTGGGTGGCATAGCCATTGAAGCTTTTACCGGTCTGACGGTGTGTAAACGTATCGCCAAAGCAGTTAGACAAAAAGAGTAATACAACAAGCATAGAGATAAGATATTTAACCATTTTTTTACCTCCTTTGCTTATAGGCATCTACTTAGTATTATGATAACAAAAAAATTGAAAAAATACACTTTTTTTCATAGATATCGATAAAAATAATCTACTAACAGACGAAAGCTAATGAGCTCAAACTGACCGATTTTGAGCCAAATATCCACGTAATTATTGTTTTAATAGGAACATAGTTTGGTTTGTCATTCCTGCGCAATCGAATATCCGGCTTTAGACGAAGCAGGAATCCAGTTTCCCAGGAAAA
>DAOVNI010000135.1 GCA_030630315.1 Phycisphaerae bacterium
ATCGATTCTTGATTCGAGCATCCGGTATCCAGGTCAATCAGAACTGCTCCAACAGCTTCGCTGCCCCGTTTTAGAACGGCAGCCAAAACCGGATTTGTTTCGCCAAATCGGCAAATCTGCGTCTCTGTCCCGGCGCAGCTTCCTTCACCTTCTTTGTTTAAAGCTCGCCGGCTTGCATCTATCAAGTGTTTCCGGCCACTTTTGAATTTACCCCCCTCGCACAGCAAGACAAGCTCCCCATCGGCGTTACAAACTGCAAAATTAACGCCGAATTTATTTACCTTACCGCCGAACCTCTCCAACTTACGTAGTTGTGGCGAACTTAAACTTTTCCTGATTGTGTCCGATTTCGTATTTTGCATCTCGTATTTCGCTTCACGCCTCACGATTAACTACCGCCCTCTGATATAGAATATCTTCGATGTTTTCCAACAGCTCCCTGGGGCTGAACGGCTTGCTAAGACACCCTGATATCTGCAAATCTTGCTCCTGCTCTTTTGAAATAGCAAAACTTCTGGCTGTCAGCAAAATCACCGGTATATCCTTTGTCTCCTCGTTCTGCCGAATTTTCTCCACAAATTCCAGTCCTGTCATAGCCGGCATCTGAAAATCCGTAACGATAATATCCGGCTTCTCCGCGCAAGCCAGCTCAAAGGCCTCAGCGCCGTTCGCTGCCGTTACAACCTCATAACCGTTATTACGAAGCTTTATCGCCACCACGTAAACGATATGTATCTCGTCGTCCACAACCAAAACTTTCTTTTCCGCCATTGTTCTGCCTCCTCAATTCTTGGTGTTTAGCGTATGATTTTTTCCCTGTCCGCTGTCCGCTGTTTTTACACTACTGCTTCGACTGCTCCTCTCGTTGCCAAAGGCAGCTCAAAGCCAAAAGTGCTCCCCACGCCGGGCTCACTTGCAACAAACACCCGGCCATCGTGAACCTTTTCGATTATTTGTTTAACAAGGTTAAGGCCCAACCCTGTCCCTTTTGCGCAACTTTCGTTTGCACCAACCCTGTAAAATTTATCAAAGACATGTTCGATTTCATCTTCGGGAATTCCAACTCCCGTATCAGTTATGCTAACTCGTGCTATGTCTGCGGTTTCGTCAACCTCGGTCTCAATTTTTATCGAACCCCCGCCGGGAGTGTACTTAACTGCATTACTCAGTAGATTGACAATAACCTGCGAAATCATATCCTTATCTGCATACACCCGGTCGAAAACAATCGGCTTTTGTGCAATAATCTCGATATTCTTTTCTTCAGCGTAACTTTTTATCATTTGCAGCTGTTCTTCTATCAGTATTGTCAAGCTGACAGGCGCCCTTTCTACCTTTATCAGGCCGGACTCTATTCGTGAAGTATTCAGAATGTCTTCAATCAGACGATTCAACCTTTGTGCCTGACTTTGAATCACCGAGTAAAACTCTTTTCTCATCCGGCCGTCTTTCGCCTCACCGTCAAGCAGCATTTCCGAATAGGCGCTGATAGATGCAAGGGGCGTTTTCAATTCGTGTGAGACCTGACTTACAAAATCATTTTTCATTTGTGATATTTCCTTCTCACGCGTAATATTGTGCAGCACCGCTACGACCCCGCAAATCTGCCCCCTCTCATCGTAAACACACGAAACAATGCAATCGAAAGTTCTCGACTTTCCGTCTTCCGGCGTTCCTATTTTGCGGTCTTTTTGCGGCTTCCCTGAAAATTCGATTTCCCGTCTCGTCGCCCGTACTTTACTTTGTCTGCTTTGGCGCAAGATATCTACAAATTCATTTTTACCTGCGTCCCCCTCTTCGCTAAAGACAAGCTCGCCAATGGGTCTCTGCTGCGAACTCCTGAAATCAAAATTGAAAAGCCTGCCGGCCGCCTCGTTTGCCATCAATAACCTGTCAAATTCATCAATCACAATAACGGCATCGCGGATGCTGTATATAATCGCCTCAATGTTTCTTTTCTGCCGCTGCGTTAGTTGAATCTGAATTTGCAAATCCTCGATTTGCTTTTCGAGCTCACCTATTACACTGGAGTAACTATCAATCCGCTCTCCAATCGCCTCACTCAATTCGTCAATGTTGCTGATTTTCGATTTCCGGTTTCCGATTTTCGACTTACAATCGGCAATCGACAATCGGCAATCGGCGGTTTCCTTCTTGAGCCGCCGGGCTATCGACGTAATTCCCCCAGCCAGCTTTAGCCAATACCAGCCAAGCCAAATCACGCCCACAGCCCCGATGATGTAGCACACCAGCACAACGGGGGCGCGTTGCACATAGCCGACAAAACGCCAACCCTCTTCCGTGCCGGCGTCCAGCCACCCGGCGAGGGCCCCTATGAACAGACTAACTGCCACAATGCCTGTAACTATCACATATAAGTCTCTTCTAAACTTCAAACCTACAGCTCCAATCTTTTTCAACCTTCAATTTACGATTTAATTTCCAGCCGATAATCACCAATCCCGGATGTCTTTTCCTTTGGCCAGGAAATCTCCCAGTTCGCTGCTGGGATTTATTTGCAGTGCCTTTTTGTATGCTCGTTCGGCCTTGTTCGTTTGGCCGAGCTGCTCATAGCATCTTGCCCTCATAAGCCACGAAAAACCCGCGTTCTTCCTATCTGCTGCTATCCTTCCAAAGCTCCTGAGCGCCGCGGCGTAATCGCCCTTCGCATATTGGGCACAGCCAACCAGTGCAATCGCATCAGTATAGCCCGGCTGCAAAGCCAACGCCTTTTGCCCACACGTAAACGCCCTGTTTGACACGCCTACACCCAAGGCCGCCTGACCCATTTTCACCCAAATCTCAGCGTTGTCCCTTTCCTCGATGCTTAATTGGCTGTAGCAACTAACAGCCCTGCCATATTGGCCGCCGTTCATACTGCACAGTGCCGTCACCTGCAGATACAATTTCTTTTTCTGCTCATCCCGGCACTGCTCGCGCAGGCTATCGAAAATCTCTGCCGCCTCGTCCCATTTACCGCTAAATACATAGCAGTATCCAAGCGATTCAGCTATCCCACCATTATCGCCTGTCATAAGCATTGCTTGCTTGTAAAGCTCGATAGCCCGCTCGTCTCTTCCCATCCGGCCCATCAATTCCGCCGCCGCGACTTTCAACGACACATCGCGCGGCAGGGCCGACATTTTCCGGGTCAGCAGCTTTGCGGCCTCGGCATAATTGTTCCGGGCAACCTGTACGTCGGCGACGGCAAGGATGTAATCGACGTTTGTCGGTTCCAGCAACAACGCCATTTTGTAAAGCGTGTAAGCTTTTTCGTAGTCCCTGTTTTCCTCTACGGCTACACCCAGCCAGTACCAGCCTTCGTGAAGCTTTTCGTCCAATTCGAGAGCAAAACCAAGCTGCCCAATTGCCTCGCTGCGCCGACCATTCCCCAGAAGCAGCTTTCCGTACAGCCCCCGAGCAGCAGCATTGTTAGGGTCGGAATTAAGGCACTCTTGTACGGCTTCGGTTGCCCGGTCATAATTTCCTGCGTCATACTGCTGCTGCGCTAAAGCGAGTTTGATTCGCGCAGACATCTTGTCCCATCTTTGCCTGGCAGCTCTTTTACTCTGCGCTTGCGACTCACAGCCCGCACAGACAGCCAGCACGACTGTTATCGCCGCGATTGTTGTTTTCCGCAGCATCTTAAATTCTCCTGCAATTTTTTCCTCTATCCGTCGCCTATCATCCGTCATCCGTTATCTTCTCAGCCACTTGTTCGCCTCTTCCCGCTCAATAACATCCAGCATAATCCTTTCTATTGTTGCCACATCATCAGGAGCTGTTTCGCTGATAATCCTTTCTTTTAGCCGCAGCGCCTCCAGGTATGTCGGGCGAAGTTCGAGTACTGAGCTCACTTTATCCAGCGCAGTCTTGCTATCACCATCAAGGTAGTATTTCACGGCCTCTGTGTAACGGTCTTCCGCCAATCTCGCTCTGCCGGCCCACTGCAGGCCCATACGGGCGCCATACCGTTTACGACCGATGTCGGCTGCTCTCGCTTCTGCCTCGGTGTCCTCCGGCTCGGTGATGATGTGAGGCGTAAGCAACACGATGACTTCTTGACGCTGAGTGGTATCGCTCGTGCCTCTAAACAGTGCCCCTATAAGTGGTATATCCCCCAGCAAAGGTACCTGCCGTCGGGATGTAGTTACAACATCTCTAAAAAGGCCGCCAATGACAATTGTTTCACCGTCTTTTACAATAATATTAGTCTTCAACTCGGTCGTAGTTTCTTGAGGAACGCCGTCCACATCGGTCTCAGCTGTACTATCCTTGGGATAAATGTCCATACGGATGTAACCATCATTGCCGATATATGGTCTGAACACCAGTTGCGTACCGGTTGGTAAGAACTTAACAGCTCCCTTAGTCTCGGTTCCTGCAGCGGTAACACTTGTGCTTTCTCGATAACCCAGCTTCCTACCAATTAGCACGGATCCCTCCTGCTTGTTCACCGCAAGAATCTTAGGATTGGCAAGAACAGTGATATCGGTAACAGTTTCCAGCGCCGTTATAAACGCTGCAACATTACCGCTTCTTACGCCTATTCTTATTCCGCCGCTTCCTAAGGCAAAACCAGTGGTCTCCAGTGCTGTCCCGGCAACTCCAGTAGCTATTTGCTCGAGAACCGTTTGATCCGTAACTGGCTCCGTAAGATAGCTGGATTCACCGCCGGCTGAGCCGACACTACTCTGAACACCAGCTACCGCCTCGGTGCCGGTCAAGCTCACACCAGCCAGCAGGTTCAGGTCAATACCGAGCTCCATTCCTTCGTTCAAAGTGGCGCTTAATATGGTCGCTTCGATAAGTACCTGCATCGGCCTGACATCAAGCTTGGCTATCACCTCTTCGGCCTTAGCGATGTTTTCAGGGTAGTCATACACAACAATGGTATCGTGCCACGCCAAACTGTCGCCGCCGCCTCCGGAACTGAGCGAACTTCCACCGCCGGAACCGCCGCCACCTCCACCGGATATCTTCGACTCTGCGGCCGTGCTGGCCTGGACTTGCCCTGCACTGCTCAGCACCGGCTTTATGAGCTTGCTCGCCTCTTCTGCTGTGATGTAGTACAAGGTGAAGACCCTGTGTATCATTCGGCTCTCGTCTTCTTTAATCTTGTCGTATTCGTCTTTGGTGTATACCTTGATTAGCTGCCCTCTTTGCTCGTATTTGAAGTTCGCACCCAGAATCGCGTCCATAGCTTCTTCGAAGGTTACATCATAAAGGCTCGTAAACCCCAATATCCCGTCAACCCTCGGCGACG
>DAOVNI010000021.1 GCA_030630315.1 Phycisphaerae bacterium
TGTGCAATACGGTCGATTTCTGCGGCCATCTCCTCAAACTCAGAATTCATAATGCCACGCTGTGCCGAAGAGTATACACCCGTAGCCGCCTGTTCAGCCAGCTGTTTCATACGCACGAGTGCATCGTTGATTGTTGCCATCGCACCTTCCATTGTTTGTATCATACTGATACCGTCCTGGGTGTTACGAACACCCTGCTGAAGCACAGCGATGTCGGCACGCATCAACTCACGGACAGCCAGGCCGGCTGCGTCGTCTTTTGCAGTGTTGATGCGCAGGCCCGACGCCAGCCTTTCGACCGATGTTGCCAAGGCATTGTAGCTGTTCCCCAAGTGCCGAGCAGCCATATCCGCCATAATGTTACTCTTAATTGTTAACATATTTTTGACTCCTTAAAAAAACAACCCAATTTTTTCTTTTGGCCCTGTCAAGCCCCTGTCACTAAATTCACTGTGCAAAAGCACAGCTTAAAACTTTGCTTTCATAAGCCCTTATCGACCGAAATAAAAGCGACTTGAGGAGTTTCTTTACGGAAAATAACTGCAAAATCGTCGGACCTGTAATATTGCTGTTGTAGATACTGATATTGCAAATAAGTCGCTAAAAATGGCAAAAAAATCGAAAAAAAGTTTTATAAAATTAGTCGATTTAACCCGGAAAATCCCGTAAATCGACGGTCTAACCATTCGAGAAATGCCTTTATTTGCGAGAGTCCGGGTAACGAGGGAATAATTCTTGCTTAGTCCGCCACAGGCAGGTATATTTCGAGGGACGGATGGGAGCATTTGTGGTCGATGTCAGTGGAAATGGGGAAGATTTCGGGGTGAGTTTAGATACAGTCCAGGCAATAAATGCAGAAAGAGGAAGGACAAGCCGGTAAAAAGACGCTGCTTGTATTTAATTGCCACGAGGCATGGGTGTACCAGCTTGGGGTATTGGGATATGACCTTGACATAATTATAGGGCTTAAGGGCAGACACAAAAAAACCTGGGATGAGCAGATGCCGACATTGCTTCTACGCTCTCGACCAATTGCTACAGGATTCGATAAATGTATCGAGTAATTATTGAGTTTTTTTCGACAAATTAAGCGGGTAAGACAAGCTTCGGCACGATTATGTCGATTTCCGCCCAATCCGGGTAAGGATCCCTGCGGTGGCAAATGTACTCTGGGAAGAGCGCCCCGGCGAGCAATTATTAAACCGCTTGTAAGTCTTCGCCGATAAGAAATTAGTTGGGATAATTTGGGTCCGCACGACCGATTTCTGGTACGGGACATAGTTGTCCTATGCGGTGAAAGCTCTCGCCAAGTCAAACGCGAAGGAGCAGAAGGCGGTCAGACATATAGTATATTTAATATCGGCCGCAACAATGTTCGGTTGGTGCGAGGCATAAACGATCATACGCAAATTGGGTTTGCCAAAATGGTAATGACTCACCCGGAATAGAGCAAAGGACGATGGAAGGATAAGTTATGGGAACGAAAACGAAAACAAGCAAAATTCCAGGTAAATGGAGCGACCTCGTCAAACTGTGGCCTTTGCGCCCTATTAGGGACAAGGTCAATTATGATAACGTCCGTGAAATAGCGGATGATTTGACCGGAAGAACAGACCGCAATGAAGACCAGACTGACTATCTTGAGAGCCTGAGCGCGCTTATTAAAACTTACGAAAACAAAAATTGCCCTGCTGAGGCCAGCGACGTTATGCCAAATGGCCAATTTAGGCTGATCGATGTGGTAGACGATATGTGCGCTGGGAAAGATGTCTTTTTTCGCTTGGTGCGTGTTGCCAAGGACGTCATGACTAAAGATGTCAAGACGCTAACCCTGGATGACAAAGTGGAGACATGTCTGAATTTCATGAAAGATAACAAAGTCCGACACGTCCCCATAATGGACCCTCCGACAGAAGAAGGAGCAAAACCGGTGTTCGTGGGTGTCGTTTCAGGAAGAGATCTGTCCCGACTGATGTCCCCGTATCTGGGAAAAGTCGGCGAGGAAGAAACAGACAGAAACACGCTCCGACAGCCGCTCACGCGAATCGTGACCAGAAACCCCAAATCCATGTCGCCTGACACGCCGATGGCGGACGTGATTGCCACGATGGTCAAGCATCGCGTTGATATGGTGCCTGTTCTCGCTGATGAGGACTTCGTGGGCATTGTCACGACCGGGGACATCCTGAAGCTCTTCGTCAGGCTCCATAAGATACACCAGCTATCCGAGGAGGAAGGAAAAACCAGAAAGAGGACGCGGTTGGTTGATCTGACCTCTGGGGAGGGCCGAGGCGATATAGCGGCCTTGTTCTCATCGGCTTTCAAAACGGTTGAAGATATTTTGACGGAGCAACCGGATTGCCTCCAGGATCGAGACAACCTAGCCAAGGCAATTAAGATCATGCAGGATGGAAAATTCAGGCACGTGCCGATAGTGAACGAGAAAAGGGGAGTGGTGGGGATTATCTCCGATCGGAATGTCCTGCGCCATCTTCCCCCTCCTGGCGGGCAACAGCCGGTGGAGGCCGAGGCATTTCGCAGCAACCTATTTGCAGTTGACCCAAAGGACCCGAGCCTCAGCCTACGCGTCACGCGCATTATGGCGTCAGACGTAGTACACATCTTGCCCAGTTGCAGCTTCTACGATGCTGTAAAGACGATGCATGATGCGAGGATAAGCTGCCTCGTGGTGGTTGATGAGGGAGAAAACCTTCGCGGCATAGTCACTGTGACGGACGTGATGCGTGCTCTGCTTACCGCCTACGAACTGACCAAGAAATCCCAGGCCTACACAGAGCCAGCACAGCAGAGTGCCGCAGAGCCAGCGCAGCCAAGTGGCGGGCTCGAGGGTCAAGACTAGCAGGATGCTGAGCAAGATTACCTGTCAGTTTAGATGGGGAAGATTCCGGGGTAACTTTAGATACAGTCCGAGCAATATATGCAGAAGCAGGAAGAACAAGCCGGTAAAAAGACGCTGCTCGTATTTAATTGTCACGAGGCGTGGGTGTACCAGCTTGGGGCGTTGGGATACGACCTTGATATAATTATAGGGCTTAAAGGCCGATACAAACCAACCTGGGATGCGCAGATACGGCCGGTGCCGCCCAATTCCCGATTGCTTACTTTGCCGGAAGCGCAGCAGTCGCCCACGTCTTACTACTGCATCATAACCCACAATATAACTGATTTGCTCGATGTTAAGCACAGGCCCGAACCACAGCTTACGGTGATTCATCTGCCTATTGAGGCCCGGTTAGTGGAGGAAAAATCCAATGTTGAGCCGGAAAAGATGAAAGAAACGCTGCATAAATACCTGAAATTAGTCGGCGGCCATGCAGTGGCTGTCTCTATGCTCAGGGGTAAATCGTGGGATTTTACCGAGGACATCGTGCCTTTTGGGAGTGACCCGGACGATTATCTGCCGTATTCCGGGGAGATAGCCAGCGGTCTTCGTATTTCCAATTTTATTCAGATGCGCAAACAGTTTTTATTATGGGACCTTCACGAAAAGGCATTTGATGGGATTCCGGTACGGATAGTCGGGCACAACCCGGGTATGCCGGGAGTCGCAGTTTCCGAGAGCTGGGAGCATCTCAAGAAGATGCTGCAGTCTCATCGATTTTACATCCACACTGCCGACCCGCGACTTGAAGACGGCTACAATATGGCCATGGGAGAGGCGATGGCAGCGGGGATGCCCGTTTTAGGCAATCGGCACCCCACATCTCCTATCAAACACGGCTTAAGCGGCTTTCTCAGCGACGACCCCGATGCACTGCGTAAATACGCCGGGATACTGCTGGGGGACAGGGATTTGGCGGCCAAGATGGGTCAGCAGGCCCGAAAGACGGCTGTGGAGCGTTTCTCAATGAGCAAATTCAAAGAGTCTTTTCTGCAATCCATCGAAACCGCCCGCCGCAAATGGGAGAGCAGAGAGGTCAATCCGTGATTTTTCGTGGGACTCCACTTTGCGATTTATTGAAATTTGAAAAACAAATGAAACAAACACTCGAATAAGGCATTTTAACGCCCCCAAACAAGTTTGTACTACTCTGCGAAGCAGCGCTTCGCTGCGAAGCACGAGAGGGTACCACCCAAGTTTCATTAGTAATTCAAAGGTCAATAATGCAAAATGGGAACCCTGTCCAAGGTAAGGGCAGTTCGGGAGCGGGCCTTGGTTGCCCGTGGTAGATGGGGGCGTTCCGGGATTTGTTTAGACCAACACATCTACGAAGTCGTCGGCAATGAGCATCTCCTGAAGTTCGGAATATCCAGAATAGCCGGGGTCATCTGTCAGCCATTCATTAGTCCCGAAGGTATCGGAGTTGGGATTGTTCCGTTCGGCGCCGGCCTGCTGCCCGAACCAGGCGTCCTGCTCCGCCGCCAGCGATGGCTCTTTAAAGGCGTGCTGCTCCTGCTGGTTTGTCAAGACAACTTCAAGCCGTTTTACCTGAACGCCGCACTCTGCAAGGTTTCGGATTATCTGGGGCAGTGCCTGTTCTATCTCATATCTGGTTTGTGCCCTATCGACCTCTAATAAACCGGTGATTTGGTCACCTTTGCCCTGGAATCTTATAAAAACCCTTCCGAGCTCCGGCGGGTTGAGGCGAATGGTGAGCTGCTGGTCGCCCTGGCGTAAAGAGCTGTGCATAGATTCCTGGAGCTGTTCGCTAACGCTTGGAAAGGAATTTCCGGGCGAAAGATTGTTTGCGGGCTTTGCGGTTTGAGCAGAGGCCGATGTTTGCTCTGCAACGGGGGCCTGGGCGTTATTGGAGAGTACCTGCTCGAAATTTGAATTAGAGCTATTGCCGGCGGTCGAGCTGCGGTTGTCTTTCGTTTGGCCTGTGGATATCCGGCCCTGTGCCTGGTTCAAGTTCTGGAGAAAGAGCTTGCCTGAGGGATTGTCAGCATGCTCTTTGCCACTGCCATTCGTCAATTCTGAGAGTCCCGGCGTGCTAGGATGGCTTCGCTGAGGGGTATCAGCTTTGTTGGTTTGCGAACTGAAAACGTCCTTGTTTTCAGTATCAGCTTTGTTGGTTTGCGAATTGAAAACGTCCTTGTTTTCAACAGACATCGGGAGCTTGCGCGAGCCCTGTTCCGGTTTTTCGGCAATAAGAGTTGATTTTTCCGGGTCAACCGGCACTTTTTGCCGGGGAGCAGCGGATTTGTCCTGAACTGCCGGGAAGCTGTCATTTGATACAGGTGTTTTTCGACCGCCGGCAATGTCTTGCCCGTCTGTGATAGCTGTTTTTTCGCCAGCAACGGCTGTTTTGCTGCCGGCGGTGAGCGTTTCGGGCGTTAATTTTTGGCCGCCCAATACAGGTGTTTTTTGACTGCCGGAAGCAACTGACGTGCCCGGAATCACCGGTTTTTCACCGGCTGGGGTTGTTTTGCCCTCGGTAGTCAGTGCTTCGGAGCTCAATTCCTTGCCGCCTTGCTGGTTGATAAGGCCTTTTGTGGTAATAAGTGTTTTACTTGATAGCTGTATTTTTCCCGCGTTTTTACGTTCTGCAGGCTGAGTATGGGTAAGAAGCGCATCCCTGGAGGAGTCAGGTAAAACACCTTTGAGCCCAAGCTGGCTCTTATCAGTGGTTAGAAGGGGCTCTTTTGCGACCGGTTTGGCAGCTGGTCCGGCACCGGGAGAAGATTTGCCGGTTCTTAAGTTAGCGAGTAATTGGGCAAGCTCATAGCCGGCTTTCGGCCCCATTTCTCTGGCGACCCCTTTTTTGCCGTGCTCCACGAGAGGGTACTGAGCCAGCCAACTCTGTACTATACCGGGCTGCTCGGCTTTGGGAGAGGTCGGGCTTTGCCCTTCTGACTCGGTGTCAACCTGTCCTTTTTGGGGGCCTCTGGCCATTGTTTTTTTGCGAAGTGTGTAACGAAACTCCTGTGGCGGTTTGTTTATACGCTTATTTTGGGCGATAATAAATGTATTATAGGTCGTTGCCGGTTCTGGAGTATTAGCGTGTTGTGGGCTGTCAGCCGGGGCCGGGGCAAATTGCCCGGTATTCCCGGCTGCTGCCGGCTTCGATGGGGTAAGGCCGGCTCCAACATTACCTACGAACGTACTTGTCAATAAACCGGTATTCATACAACAATCTTTAAGAGCAACCACCGTGCCAGTATCCGTGGGCGGACTTCTGGTAGATGATAAGTATTTGTTAATAAGGTAGTTATGAATACTAAAAAGACAATGATTGATGGAAAATCTCCTGCTGCCGCCCCTGCTTGCTGCCGGGAGAGGGAGAAATATTCCTGGGTCAGGAAAAAACTTCCTGTTTGGCTTGTGGATAAGTCGAAAGCGTTTGCGAGGATGCCGGCCTGTAAAAAAACGCACCCTGTTGTATAGAATCCTGACGCCGGTGCTGCCATCCGAATGGGCGATTATTCGGGTTTTAGCCGGTTTTTCGTAAAGAACGGGCGGTTAATAGATTGAAAATGACCGGCTTTAAGTACCTGGCACGATTATTGCTAATTTTTCTCGAGCAGACAAAGTTTGTGTACAGATTTGGGAAAGGGTTCCCATTTTGTCCAGTACCAAATGAGCACAGCTCACGCCTATTTGGTGCGGGGCAAAAATGGGGCCCAAGACAGAGATGTCCAAGACAAGCAATATAATAGATTTTCTCGAAGCCGGTATAAAGGCTGAAAGCCTTCGATATGAGGCGATTGCCAGTAATATTGCCAATCTCAGGACTCCGGGATACCGCAGGATTGGCGTCAAGTTCGAAGAGTTACTTGCCAAGGCCCTGGATTCGTCCGGTGCGGCCGACCTTAGTGAAATCGAGGCGCAGATACATCAGCTTAACACAACGCCGGTGAAGTCAAACGGCAATGACGTTAATCTGGAGGTTGAGGTTGGGGAGATGGTTAAGAACACTCTTCGCCACAAGGTATATATTCGGGCACTCAGCAAGAAATACCGCCAAATGGAATTGGCGATAAGCACAGGAAAGTAGTGAGCCCGCACCAATCAGGCGTAAGCCTAAGCTCAATTGGTGCGGAGCGAGAAAGGATTAGAGCAGATGGAAGTTAACAATATCTTCGGCCCCATAGATATAGCGATTTCGGGTATGCGAGCCCAGCACAAACAGATGGAAGTGATTTCGTCGAATGTTGCCAACGCCCGCACGACCGACGCCGGCAAGGGCGAACCTTATCGCAGACTCGAAGCGATATTCAAAACAGACGGGGATGGTATCGGCGGCGTTAGTCTGGACGAGATAGTTAAGGACATGAGCGATTTCACCAGGATTTTGGACCCCGGCAACCCTAATGCGGACGAGCAGGGGTATGTGACGATGCCTAACGTGAGTTTGCCGAAAGAGATGATAAATCTAAATATTGCAATGCGGGCGTACAAGGCTAACGTCGCAATCCTGAAACGTTATCAGGCAATGGTGGAAACTGCACTCGAATTACTTCGATAAGAGAGGGATAAGATAATGATTAACCTGAATGCCAATGTAGGCTCGATATTGCCCAAAACCAATGTCGATTTCCCCGGGATGCCAAAAGTGGGAGACGGGCAGCAGAAGTCAGGCTTTACCGACACTATCAAGGCCGTCGAAAAATATATATCCAAGGTTGATGACCTTCAACAGTCATCGAATGCGTCCGTAAAGGATTTGTTGTCCGGCAAAAGCGAAGATATTGCTTCGGTGGTCTCAGCGGTGGCTAAAGCCGATATGAGTTTCAAGCTTCTTGTGGGCGTGAGAAATAAGTTAATTGAAGCCTATAAGCAAACGATGAATATGTCAGTATAAGCAGGCTGATTACGCCGGAGCCGCCGAAGCTTTACGGTTTCCGAATTGAAAACATCCTTGTTTTCAAAACGATGTCGGGAACCTTCGCATCGTGCTGCGGTTTCCTGAGACGGGTATCTCTTCGTGGTTTTAGTAACGGTTGAACAATAACTAAAGGGATTTGATGAACTTCTTCGGCAAGATAAGAGCAGTCTGGCAAAAGACAAGCCTGGTTCAGCGGGCTCTGCTGATTGCGGTCGTTCTGACATTTGTTATTGTTGGTGTGCTGCTTACTTACTGGGCCCGCAGGCCCGATATGACAATACTGTATCGTGAGCTGGCACCTGAAGATGCGTCCAAGATTACAGAAAAAATCAGTGAACAAGGTATTGCTTACGAACTGCGAGCCGGCGGAACAAGTATCTACGCTCCGAAAAAGAAGGTCTATCAGCTTCGTCTGGATATGGCCAAAGAGGGGCTTCCTGAAGGAGGTCAAAAAGGTTACGGGATATTTGACAAGGAAAAAATTGGTGTCAGCCCCTTCGTTCAAACTGTCAACCTCAAGCGTGCGTTAGAGGAAGAGCTCGCCATGAGTATCCAGATGATAAATGGTGTAGTTCACGCACGGGTCCATATAGTAAGCGCTGAGCGGACACTGTTTAGTTCCCGGGCAGACGAGACCACTGCTTCTGTGATTCTTCGACTAAAACCGGGGTATCGAATAAGCGCGTTGAATATAGCAGCAATTACACACCTTGTGGCCGGCGGTGTTGAGGGCCTTAACTCGGAAGATGTGACCGTGATAGACGACGAAGGACGCCTTCTTTCGTATAAGTCGGACCAAACTATGGCCCGTGGGGCAGGCACTGTTGCCGATTATAAGGAAAGAGTAGAGCAGAACTTAGCAAACAAAGTTGAAGATATGCTCACTGTTGTTTTAGGCCCTGGTCGTGCCGCGGTAAGTGTCAGCGCCGTTATCGATATGAACAGCGTTAGTACTGCTACGACAAAGTACGAGCCAAAGGGAGTCACTACAAAAGAAGAGATTACAAGTGGCTCTGAAATTGGAGCCAGCAGTGCGTCTGCTGCGGGCGAGCCAGCCGTACCGGGCAGCACAAAGAAAGACGAAACGATTATTACCGAATACGAGGTGGGCAAGACTGTGACGCAAGAGATTATTCTGCCGGGTAAAATAAAAACTCTGACAGTGGCGGCTTTTGTTGACTTATCGCCGGCCGATGTGAACGAAGCAGGGACAGGGACTGGTGTCCAGACCGCAACGATAATGGTGTCTGATGTGGAAGAAATCATTAAAAATGCGCTCGGTCTCAGGGAGACAGACTTGCTTAAAGTGGTTGACACCAAGTTTCATCGCCCGGCGGAATTGCTGATTGATGAGGAGCCGTCGAACTGGCCTCGTTATATAGCAATTGCCCGCCAGGTTTCTTTAGGGATTATGGCAATTTGCGCCCTGCTTGTTCTTCGGATATTCAGTGGTGCAAGGAAAAAGATGGCCTCAACTGCCACGGCAGGGGAATTGGCCGAAGCAGGAGAGGCTGCCGGTCTTCTCCCGGCCGGAGCTGAGGGTCCTGGACCATTAGCGGTGCGCAAACAGATAACCAGTGCCCTGCAGAGTAATCCTGAGCAGGTGAAGCAATTGTTTTCCAGCTGGCTCGAAGAAAAGGGGGAATAGGTAAGTGGCAGTGAGGGGTAAACAGAGAGCTGCGATGCTGCTGACAAGCCTGGATGCTGACACGGCGGCCGAGCTGCTCAAGGGGCTGCCTCCGGATGACATCCAACAGATAGCTGTGGAGCTGGCTCGAATCGATGCATCAGGCCGTCGCGACAGGAGGGAGGAAGTGAACATTGCCCGCGAGTTCTATAACTCACTTCAAAACGAACAAAGTCGGGGATTTAGTATAAAAGGTTTTCTTAACGAAATGCTTGTAAGCATCCTTGGCAAAGACAAGGCGGAACAAGTTCAATCTCAGATTAGAAAGGTAACACAAAAAAAAGACTCGTTTGTGGATATACGTTCAGCCAACACGGACGAATTGGTTCTTGCGCTGGAGGGTGAGCACCCACAGACAATCGCTGTGGTTCTGTCAGAGCTGTCTCCGCGGAAAAGCCAGGAGGTTCTGGCGCTTTTGAGCGAAGAGGCCCGCCTCAATGCCGTGTGCAAAATGACGAACCTGGACGTGCTTCGAGGGGGAGTGAAGGAACGGATAGCGTCTATGGTTGACGAACGGCTTAAGAGTTTCAAAGGAGAGACTCTTGTGGAAAAACCGGAGCAAACTCTACGAAAACTTGCCATTATGTTAAGTGGTCTGCAGAAAGACCTGCGAGACCGCCTGCTCGATGAGATCAGAAAACATGACGAGGAGACGGCCACCATGGTAAGGCGTTTGATGGTAACATGGGAAGATATTCCGTCAATAGCAGACAGGTCTATGCAGGAAGGTCTGCGAGCCATCCAGGCGGGCAAATTAGCGATTGCGCTTTTTGAGGCAGACCCGGAGATTGTGCAAAAGATACGCTCAAACATATCTGAACGGCTTGCGGCTACGCTTGACGAAGAAATATCACTGATGCAGGAGCCGCTGCAAGAAGAAGTACTTGAGGCGAGGGAAGAAGTTGTCGAGCCTTTGCGAAAGGCCAGCGAAGAAGGCACACTCAGACATGTAAGATAAAAGGGGGGCCCCAAAGGCGGAAAAGAGCGTTTGGGAACCCAGTAAGATGTCGCGAACGGTTACAATCCGACTTGAAAAGCCGATTGCCTCGGCAAAGCTACAGAACGGGGCTGCCGGGGACGTTACGGCAGCATCTACCGAAGCCAAACAGGCTGAGCTGCTTGGCCTACAGAAAGAAAGTCTGGCGCAGGTGTGTCATGCCCTGCAGGATGCGGTCAATAAAGTAAATGAGTTTCAAGAGAACTTATTCAAGGAACATAAAGAGCAGATTGCCAAACTATCTGTTGAAATCGCCAGGAAGATATTGGTGCAAAAGGTTCAAGAAAAGGATTACGAAATAGTGCCGATCATTGAAGAA
>DAOVNI010000316.1 GCA_030630315.1 Phycisphaerae bacterium
AGGTAGGTAACAATTGGAATCTCAAGGGGGTAATCAATTTCGATTCCCTGCTTTTTCAATTCAACGATTTGGGGGGCCGCAAGCCCGGCGTATTCGGGCTTAATTTTTTTTCGCTTCTCGATTACGGTATAGCCGACAGAGCCCCTGCTGTGCTTCGTGGGGAATACTCTCGTAAAGAGATTCGGCTTTATCTGGTATTCGTCGCCTGGTTTTACGCCGACGAGATTAGCGGGTATCTGGCTGCCGTCCAGGCGAGTCCAGGCGTCGATAACCTCCCTTATGGGGCCCAGTAGATTCTGAGGAGCCAAAATCGTGCCCGGAGACTGGCCGCAAAAATTCCGGTGCGACAGATAATACGCAATACCGGCGGCGTGGTCCATATGGCCGTGTGTGAGCAAAACATTGTTTATGGAAATAACCTGGTCAGGGGCCTTGCCGATATCGAAGCAAACATCCAAGCGGGGCATTGCAACGACGGTTTCCTCAGCGGCGACCGAATAGCCGATGATTTCCAGGTCGCCTATCTTGATATGTGCTAAATTGTGGCTGGCCATTTATAATTGATAATTGATTATTGATTATTGACTACGAGCTACCAACTACGAACTCACTGTACGCCATACGCTAACTCAATGGTAGAGGCAACGGGTGGTTATGTCAATTTGTTTTTGACATTTATCGTGAATCGTGTATCGTGAATGTAAGCACGAGGTACGAATATGCCTGATAAGCGAACACATAGAGGGCCGCATCCGGCAGACGCGAAATTGTTTGCTGCCGACAGAATTTGCGATTTGCGAGCGGCGATTGCCGACTTTTCACTATTGCTGACAAAAGGGTATGCTGAAAAAAGCGCTCTAAAATTAGTTGGCGACAAACTTTCACTTACAGAAAGGCAGAGATTGGCCATTATGCGCAGTGCCTGCTCCGATGAGCAGCTCGGCTCTCGAAATCAGCGCTGCGTTGCAATAGAAAATGTTGCGGGTCAGCCAATCGCCATCGACGGGTACAATGTATTGATAACGATTGAGGCGGCGATGAGCGGCGGAGTAATCTTTAAGGGCCGAGACGGCTGCTTCCGGGACCTGGCGAGCATACACGGAACATACCGGAAAGTTACTGAAACAATACCGGCGGTGCGGCTGATAGGGGAGTTCTTAGGCGAAATCGGTGTGGCAGAAGCCCTGTGGCTGCTGGACAGTCCGGTCTCCAATAGTGGGCGATTAAAAACGCTAATCGGTGAACTATCACGGGAAAGCAACTGGAACTGGGAGACTGAACTTCTGCTAAGCCCTGATGCCGCACTGAAAAAAACCGCTGCTGTTGTAGTTAGTAGTGACAGCGTTGTTCTGGACAGGTGCAAGAGGTGGGTCAATCTGGCGACAGAAATAATAAAGAAGAAGCTGGCCTCTGCCAGAGTGATAGATTTATCCGGTTCCGGTTAATTTCAACAGTTTATTTTGTCTGAATCAGTTTGACGATTGTCTCAAGGTTGATTTGCTCAAGAGAGTCGCAAACTAAATCGGCCTGGGATAGATTTGCGGCGTTTGTGGAATTTGTTACGGCGATGCACTTGGCTCCGGCGGCTTGGGCGGCCTGGACGCCGTTGGGAGCGTCCTCTATTACAACACAATTTGCCGATTCAACGCCCATACGTTCGGCGGCAAGCAGGAAAAGCTCGGGGTTGGGCTTTTTGTTCTTAACGTCGCTGCCGGTGATGTAAACCATCTCTTGGTATGGAACTC
>DAOVNI010000187.1 GCA_030630315.1 Phycisphaerae bacterium
ATTGAAGAGGTTGCAAACGTGTTTTTAGAGCGGGCTGAAGATGCGGGACGGCTATATAGCTGGCGGGATATTTATGCCGGCTTAGAAGGATTTACGCAGTTGAGAATCTACCGATTTGTCCCTTCGGCCTCCGGTGATTTCCTTAAGGTTGGTATAAAGAGTGTGCAGCGGTTCCAGCACAAGGCCGCTTCCCTGTGGGCGGGACATAAAGAGGCCCTGGAGGAATTAGTCCAGGAGGCAAAGCGGGGAAAGAAGATATTGCTTTACTGCGAGGCTTCGGCGGAAATCAAGCGGGTAAGTGAAATTATCAATGAGATTAACAAAAAAGTGCCGGCGAACTTCAAGCTGTTGAAAGGGTTTATTCATCAGGGCTTTGTCGTAAATTCGCTGAATACGATTGTAATAAGTCATCACGAGCTGTTTGGCCAATATGCGCTCAGGAGGAGACAGAGGCCGATGCGGGCGACGTCGCCGGTGGATACTCTCAGTGATTTGCAGGCGGGCGACTACGTTGTTCACGCCTCCTACGGCATCGGCAAGTTTTTAGGCGTGAAAACCATCAAGGAAAAAGGAGGTACATCAGAGTATTTGACTATTAAGTACGCCGACGGTGTAAAGATACAGGTTTCGGTCCGCAATATCGCGCTGGTGCAGAAGTTCATAGGGACAAGTCCGAAACGGCCGAAGCTGAGCAAGGTTGGCTCGAAAAGATGGCAGAGGCAGAAAGAAAAGGTTGCACAGTCCGTTCGGGACCTTGCCGCCGAATTGCTTGAGGTCCAGGCGAAGCGCCAAACAATGGGCGGGATTGCGTTCACGGCTGATTCGAGCTGGCAGGTGGAATTTGAAGAGTCATTTGCTTATCAGGAGACGCCGGACCAGACTACAGCCGTAGAGCAAATCAAGGCGGATATGCAGGAAGCCGTGGCGATGGATAGACTGCTCTGCGGTGACGTGGGCTACGGCAAGACCGAGCTTGCGATGCGTGCGGCGTTTAAGGTGGTCGAGAACGGTAAGCAGGTTGCTATCCTGGTGCCGACAACGGTGTTGTGTGTGCAGCATGGCAGGACTTTTAACGAGCGGTTTGCAGATTTTCCGGTTTGCATCGAGGTCCTAAATCGCTTCAAAACGTCAAGACAGGCCAGGGACATAATCTCACGGACAAAGGCGGGCAGAGTTGATATAGTGATAGGGACGCATCGGCTTTTGAGCGGCGACGTTGGATTCCGCGATTTGGGGCTGTTGATAATCGATGAGGAGCAGCGGTTCGGCGTTGAACATAAAGAGAAGCTCAAAAAGCTGCGAGTCAATGTTGATGTTCTTACGATGACGGCCACGCCGATTCCGCGGACGCTGCATATGTCACTTCTGGGTCTGCGTGATATAAGCTCGCTGGCGACGCCGCCTTTGGACAGGCGAAGTATAGTAACGACCGTAACGGCCTACAACAAAGAGCTTATCAGAAAGGCGATTGTTCGTGAATTGAACCGTCAGGGACAGGTGTTTTTCCTGCATAACAGGGTGAAGACGATTGAGAAGAAGGCGTGGGAGATTCAACAACTGGTCAGTGACGCAAAGATTACTATCGCACACGGCCAGATGGCCAAGAGCGAGCTGGAGGCGGCGATGATAGATTTTGTTATGGGTGAGACGGACGTGCTTGTGTGCACGACAATTATCGGGTCGGGGCTGGATATTCCGAATGCCAATACGATTTTTATAAACGATGCGGATAGGTTTGGGCTTGCGGAGATGCATCAGCTTCGCGGCAGGGTCGGCAGGTATAAACATCGGGCGTATGCTTATATGCTGCTGCCGGTGTCGAGGCCGATTACGCCGGTGGCGGCCAGGCGCTTAAAAGCTATCGAAGAATATTCTCACCTTGGGGCCGGTTTTAGAATTGCGTTGCGGGATTTGGAGATTCGCGGGGCGGGCAATATATTGGGGCCTGAGCAGTCCGGGCATATTCAAACGGTGGGCTACCAGATGTATTGCGAGCTGCTGGCCAATGCCGTCAGAGAGGTGAAAGACGAGCCGGTGGAAGCGATACCGACGGCGGTTGTCGATCTGGGTTTTGCGACGTATATACCGAAAAATTACATACCTCTGGACAGGCACCGGATGGATGTCTATCGCAAAATTGCCGTTGCAAGGACCGGCGAAGACCTGAAACAAATCAAGGGTGAATTGGCTGATGTATATGGGCCGGTATCGGATGAGGTCAAACTGCTGCTGGAATTGGCCGACCTGCGAATTGCGGCAAGCAAATGGAATATAAAAAGTATTGTTACTTCGGGACAGAATTTGATATTTTCATTTGGCAAAGAAGCCAGCGCGCAGGCAGAATCTTTATTTGCAAAGGTGTCGGGGAGAGTTAGAATCGCCGAGCCGGGGATGGTGTATTTGCGTCTGCCGAAGAATTATTTTGAGCCGAGAACGCTAATAACCGTCCTGCGGAAGATTTTTAACCGCTGAGGCTGCGGAGACCGCAGAGAAAAAATCAAAAATTAAAAAGCAAAAATCAAAATGACAAATCAAAATTCAAAATTGAGCGAAACAGATACAAAAACGCAAGGCCCAAAACCAAGAACTTCGAGGCTGGCTATCTGGTCACTGGTGTTGGCGATAGGTGGGTCGCTTATCGGCGTGGCCTTATTAGCAACCTTGCTTTTAACGCCATGGCTTATCTATTGGATAGTGATTATAAGCCCCGCAATCATCTTTTCTTTTGTGGGAGCGTGGATATTAAGCCTTATTATGGGTATTGCGGCCTTGGCAAAGATAAAGGAGAGTAGTGGGATATTAAAAGGGCGAGGCTTTGCAATTGCGGGAGTGGTTACGTCTGGAGTAGGGCTGACATTGGCTTGTTTGTGTATTATGAGAGCGCGACGTATCCATACAATATCCCCCAGAGTAATATGCGGTACTAACTTACGTGGTCTTGGAAAGGCGCTGCAGATTTATGCTAACGATTATGATGACCAATATCCTACGGCGGAGAAATGGTGTGATTTGTTGATAGCGTACATTGACGTGGGTCCGAAGCAGTTTGTTTGTAAGGGTTCTGATGCAAAGATAGGTGAATCCAGTCATGCTTTTAACAAAAATCTTATAGGCAAGAGACCTACAGAAGTTTCGCCAGACGTAGTTGTATTGTTTGAAACTGATTTCGGCAAAAATCCGGCTGGCAGACAAGAACTATTCGGAAATCGAGAATGGTATAAAGAATTGAGTTCGCGTGGTGACAAATGGGACCTCGAATGGATAAAAAAATATAGACCCTCAGAAAAGGTCTATAAGCAACGTTGGAATCAGTTTGGTGGGCCGGAGATATTGACCACTGAAAATCACAAAGGTAAGGGCTGCAATATATTGTTCAATAATGGGCGTGTGGAATTTGTGAAGCCGGAGCAGCTTGGGGAGTTGAGGTGGGAGGTTGAGGAAAGCGAGAAGTAGTTTTGAGTTTTGAGTGTTTAGTTTTGAGTTGATAAACAGGAGAAAAATTGTGTGGTGCAGGACGAGAAAAATTTTGTTGTTGGTTTTTGTGGATTATATTGGGGCTTTGGCGTAGAATTCCAATTTTAAATGTTTTATAGGGCAGGCACGTGGGCCTGCCCCCTACGGGTAAAATGTCCAGGGTAAGAGGATATGTTGTGCGTAAGTGTGTCTTTTTATTAGCGTTATTGGTTTTGTTTTCCGGCTGCGGGGGCGGTAAGAAGCTGAAGTTTACCGAGGAAGAGCTGGCGAATATTCCTTTTGCGCAAAGAGAAGGTCTGCCGGAAGCGTCAGGCGGTTTTGTGCTGGCGGTGGGCGGTGAGACCATAACTGCTGACGAGATAATTATGGTTGTGATGGAACAATTGAGGCCGATTGCGCAAGGAAGTAGTTTTGAGCAGTTCAAAGAGCAGGCCAGGGGTGGGCTTGAGCGAGTTCTTATAACCATAATAGTGTCGGATATTTTGCTTTATCAGCAGGCCAAAGAGCATACCGGCGTGGATGAGGAGGCTTTGGAAAAGGCGGTAAAGGGCGAAGTGAGGAAATTTGTTGTTAGCTACGGCAGCGATTACGCCAGGGCGGAAGAGGCATTAAGGCGGATGGGGATGGATTGGCAGAGCTTTAAGGAATATCAGAAAAAGGTGATTCTAACTCAATATTACATAGCATCACAATTGCCGGATAACAGGCCAATCACTTACAGCGAGCTGGTGGACACCTATAATGAAATGAA
>DAOVNI010000303.1 GCA_030630315.1 Phycisphaerae bacterium
GCCGGGGCTATCGTGGTTGGTGTATTTATCTCGCCCTGGCTGATTATCTGCACTTTTGCCCTGTGCCTGTTTTTGGCGTTCAGCAAGCGCCGGGGCGAAATATTTCTGCTTCGTGAAAACAGCGAATCGTTTCGCCAGACGCTGGCCGGCTATACGCCCGAGCTGCTCGCTCACATGCTTGATGTAACCAGCGGCCTGGCGGTGGTATGTTTTCTGCTATATGCGATGGATGACAGAACGCTGAGGATTTTCGGCACGAATAATCTTGTCTATACTACGCCGCTGGTTTTGTACTGCATTTTCCGTTTCAGTCTGTTAATACAACAGGGCAGTTTCTCAGACCCGCTTAGGCTTATATACAAGGATTTGCCGTTTCAGATCGGCTTTGTGCTTTGGGTCTTATCGTGTATCGGGATAATTTACGCCGACAAGCTCGGCTTCGGCGGCACTTAAGGCATAAATTCTTATTTTACTTTTTCCGTTGATTCATTTATATTAGCAAATCGAATGTGGGACGATTTATTATGGCCGAACAGAGATTACAGAAAGTCCTTGCGGCGGCGGGTATCGATTCGCGGCGAAAGTGCGAGGAGCTGATACTCAGCGGAGAGGTGAGGGTGAACCGCAAAGTTGTGGATGAGCTGCCGGCCTTCGTTGACCCGGAAAAAGATATTATCACCGTGTACGGGAAAAAGATTCGTGCCGCACAGAAGGTCTATTTCCTTTTAAACAAGCCCAAGGGCGTCATCTGCACGAACCGCGATCCTCGGGGCAGGAAAAAGGCCATAGATATTGTCCACACCAATGAGCGTATCTTTTGTGTCGGAAGACTCGATGCCGATACGACGGGCCTGATTATTCTGACCAATGACAGCGAGCTGACGAACAGGCTGACACATCCCAGATACGGAATTGCCAAGACCTACGTCGTCAGGATTAATGGTGAGATTGCCGGAGAACAAGTGGTAAAGTTAAAAAAAGGAGTCTGGCTGGCGGAGGGTAAAACCGGCAGGGCGTCGGTAAAAATATTAAAACGCAGACATACCGAATCTTCAATTGAAATTACCATCAGGCAAGGCCTGAACCGCCAGGTTCGCAGAATATTGGCAAGAGTCGGCTTGTCTGTTAAATCGCTGACGAGAACGAGCCTCGGCAAGCTCACCGTCCGAGGCCTCGGCGTCGGCAAATCCAGAACACTAACCAGAGTCGAAGTCGCACACCTGAAAAAGATTACATCCGACTAAACTGTTTTTAAGAGCCCAAACCGCTGCTTTTTCTTCATAATCCCCTTTTATATAGATAATTAAGTTCATTTCCGCCC
Organism: Phycisphaerae bacterium; assembly: GCA_030630315.1. Lineage (GTDB taxonomy): Bacteria > Planctomycetota > Phycisphaerae > Sedimentisphaerales > Anaerobacaceae > JAUVYQ01. The sequence continues at coordinate 1,322 of DAOVNI010000303.1, forward strand.
CTTTAACATTGGTCGAGTAGACGTACTATGGCCGGGCCACTTAGGTAATGTTTGTTTTCTCAGTTTCTCTTGCCTTTCGGTATCAAGAGTGCCACATTATCTTACCATATAGCAGGCTTCAACGCCCCTCACAGAACCGTGCTTGCGGATTTCCCGCACACGGCTCTTCAGTCAGTCTCATTTCGACGGCAACGGTTTATAAATATTATGTACAATTCGAGGACGAGGCAATGAGTAGTGTATCAGATAGGCACTAAAATTTTCCCACGTAAACGACCTGCGTTGGCTGCGACGATTCAGCCATTTCATGACTGCTCGAATCATTACATAGCCAAATCTCACTATCATTCGCGAGTTGCCGCTTACGCCGTAATAGTTGTAATGCCCTCTCAGTTTCGCCGCCAGAATTGGCCAGATTTCTTCAATACGCATAACGCTGCAAATCCGCCTAAGCCAGTCGTTCATCGCTTTGCACGCTTTGCGGAATTTCTTCAGGGACGTCTTACGGCCCAGCAGAAACGTGCCTTTACGGCTGTGTCCGCAGAAATGTGTAAAGCCCAAAAAGTCGAACGTGTTGGCCTTGCGGCCTTCTCGGCAGGCGTTCTGTCGCTCGAACCGGCCAAAACTAATCGTACGGGTCTTTTCAGGATGAAGACTCAATCCGAATTTCGCAAATCGTTCTCGAAGCATCCTTTCAATCTCATCGGCGATCTGCCTGTATTGAACCATGCAGACAAAATCATCCGCATAGCGAACCAGATAACATTGCCCGGCAACGCTCGGTTTGACTCGTTTGAAAAACCACAAATCCAGTACATAATGTAAAAAGATGTTGGCCAGCATGGGACTAAGTACACCTCAAACAATGTTGCAAAATGTCCGATAACACTGGAGGCAGTTATCTATAGAGTCCACCTGCGGCCCCCCTATGGAACGGGCTTTACAGGAAGCGGTTAGTTGCCACCGCGTATGGGCCTAACGCCTTTGGAAAAGGATGTTTTGGTCATGGATGATAAAAAAGAAACTAAGAAGAGAATTCAGATCCAAAGGGCATTCA
>DAOVNI010000180.1 GCA_030630315.1 Phycisphaerae bacterium
AGCAAAATATCAATAGTAAACCGTTTATGCTCTGGATTGATATGTTCGACCCTCATGAGCCCTGGGATGCTCCTCCGCGATTTCAGAAAATGTATCGCAGGAAATACCCCTATGAAAGATATTTATTCGGATACGGGGTCAGGGTCAAAGACATACGTCATGACGATTTACCCGTTATCAAAGACCTTTATGCAGCGGAGGTAACGTTCAGTGATTACTGCATTGGCCGCCTTTTGAAAAGGGTTGAAGAAATGGGCTTGATGGATAATACAATTATCGTGTTTTCGACGGACCATGGCACCCACCTCGGCGAGCAGGGCTGTGTACAGAAAACCCCCGCTCTTCTTAATGCCTGTGTTACTCAAATTCCATTAATTATAAAACATCCTGATAAGAAGTTTGCTGGAAAACGCGTTGAGGGACTCGTCGGTGCCGTCGATTTTATGTCCACGTTCCTTCCGCTGCTCGGAATTGATGATTACAAGAATATGGATGGGCAAAATATGTGGAAGTTAGTGGCGGGCCAGGTTCCGTCGATACACGATAATGTTTACACGGTTTTTAATAGATTTGGAGCAATCCACAATCTGGATTGGCACTATTTCCAGAATATCAGGGGCAAAGACCGGGGTAAAGGGCCTTGCCTTTACAACTTAAAAAACGACCCGAAGCAGACCAGAAATGTTATTAGGGAATTTCCCGAAGTAGCGAAACGTTTGAGAAACAAATTGCAGAATCATCTCAAGATTGAAATACCTCCTTTGAAATTGTAATTGTTTTAAATTTTTATGCTGAAGCACGGATTACGAATATGCACAAACGAAGGGGGTTTACGTTAGTAGAGCTTTTGGTGGTGATTGCTATCATAGCGCTGCTGATGGGGATATTGATGCCGGTACTGCAAATGGCGCGCAGGCAGGCCAAGTCCGTCGTTTGCACAAGTAACGTGCGGCAAATCGGCCTGGGCGCCAACTTATATGCTGAAGCCTGGGATTTATACATCCCACGCGGCAAGGGAGGTGGTACAGGCGAGGCATGGTACCAGCTTTTTATGCCGTATTTGGCCCAAACGCCGATAGGCAAGGATTACCGCAGCGTCAAGATATATCGTTGTCCCGGCTATCCTGACAAAGCACAGACCGTCTGCTATGTCGTCAACGGCTGGACCTTCAGAGATAAAAGCGATATTGAAGGACGCGAGATACAAGAACCGACCAAATTAACCGCCTGTCGTCGCCCGGTGTTTACCATTTACCTTGCCGACAACGAGTCCGGCCCCTGGCGACACATAATCAGAAAAGCTGATGACCCTGGAACCAATCGATGCGATGTCTGGAATCCGGGACATCTGCCCTCCTCTGACAGTCACGACATAACCAGAGGCCGACGCGTGGCACGGGCCCGGCATAGAAAAGGCTCCAATTGTCTCTATCTCGACTGGCACGTCGAATGGGTGGCCGCCGAGGATATGACCATAGATATGTGGAGATTTGAAAAATAACATAATTCCGGTTGATGGTTGTGAGAGGCCGGAAAAATTAGCTAAACAATCTTCAAACAGAGATGAAACATTCGGGGTAATTCGTGGTTTGATTCTGCGAACCCGGCGGACCCCGCGGTAAAAACCAAACGCTATCCGTTTTTAACTTCTGTTGGGTCTTTACCTTCTTCAATAGCAGCTATTTTGTTTACCCTTCTTTGATGTCTTCCGCCAGCGAATTCGGTCTTGAGCCAGACTTCCACTATTTTTCGCAGTAATACCTCGCCGACTTGGTCGCCTGATATGCAAAGCACATTTGCATCGTTGTGGTCGCGCGAAATCTGAGCACTCAGCTCGTCATGGCACAACGCTGCCCTGATTTCCTTTATTTTGTTTGCTGCTATGCTCATTCCCAGCCCGGTCGCACAGGCCAGAATACCTTTGTCAGCTTGCTTTTTCGACACCGCCATTGCCACCTGATAGGCCGTGTCGGGGTAATCAACCGGATCGTTATTGGTGGTACCAAAATCGATGCACTCGTGCCCTAATTGTGTAACTATGGCCTTTATTAGATGTTTGGCTTCGAAACCGCGATGGTCACTTCCAACTGCTATTTTCATATTACAAGCTCACCAATCCTTTTTTTCACAGCCCCTTCTATCAGCTCAGCACAATTGTTATAAATTGTCTGTGGCTGGCCTATCGGGTCAGCAATCTCTTCGTTCTCTGCTAACAACACACACTTGCTCGCCGCCTCAGGGCTAAGAGCAGTGATTCGTTCAGTGTGCATTCGGCCCATCGCAAATATAAAGTCACTTTCTTCGATGAGCTTCCGGGACAATATTCTGCTCTTATGAGCTTTTATATCAATCCCCTTGGCTGCACAAGCTGCTGTCGCTTCTACGCTTGCCGGCGAACCACCCGTATCCATAATGCCGGCCGAAGATACCTTATAACCCATTTTGTCGAGATGGTCAACCTCGCATTGCAGTTTTTCTGCCAGATATTTGCGGAATATTCCGTCGGCCATAGGGCTTCGGCAGGTATTGCCCGTACAAACAAACAAGAATTTGACCTCCGACATTTTTTCCAGCTCCGGCTGGGAATATACGCCCGGCCTTAAAATTTCCAGGCCTTTTTTGCCTATCTTCACAACCGTGCTGCTTTTTTTGTATTTGCACGGCCCTGCGTCCAGCAGCAGCTCAATTTGGCCTGAGAACTGGGCAAGGATCTGATCCGGGTCCCCGGCTGGTGTCCGACCCGCTATATTTGCGCTTGGCGCAACCACTGGATTGTGCGTTAGCCGCAATAATATTGAAGCTATCGGGTTATCAGGGCAGCGAATGCCTATGGAATTATCTTTATACAAGCTCTCAAAAACCCCTCTTTCAAGGCGGGTTTGCTGTTTGTCAATGTCCCGGTCGTCTAATTCGAAGACTATGGTCAAAGGGCCGGGCCAGGCGTTGTTGATTAGTTTTTGGGCCCTTAATCCGACAGTAGGCACGTATTTTCTGGCCTCACTTTTTTGGCCGATATGCAGTGTATAGTGTTTATCAGGGTCCCTGCCTTTGAGGTTATCGAGCTTGGCTAATGAATCGGATTTGACCCGGCAGGCAATTCCATAGACCGTTTCAGTAGGAAATGCCACCAGTCCGCCGGCATCGACCAGCGCCGCGGCTTCCTTGATTTTCGCTATATTAGCTTTGTGTGCATCGAGTTTTATAACTTTTGTCTGCATCGGCCTTATAAAAATAAACTAAACAACGCACAATCGCAAGATAACTTATCCAATATCCGGTTGTAATTGTAGATTATGTCCTGACAATCTTCGCTGACACGCAGTTTGGCACGACCGACTGAAGCAGCAATGCTCGGATACAAGTCCTGGCTGCACCAACTACTGCCAATATTGGTTCAGTATACGTGCCCGGGTAATATGGGTAATAGAGGTAAAAGCACATTGGCCGTAGCGGTAAGTGAATGTGATTGAAAAGCTTATTCTTACTTCATGATTCGACCATAAAAGGGCAAAAGCCCGATAAAAACAGCGAAAACGCAGCGATATGTCTGAGGATAGAAAATTTTTTTTAGAAAAGCCACCATTTTGCCTAAATGTGCTAATCTATCTAAATTAACATAGCCGATAAAAGTTATCATTGATGGAACGGTGATTTAAGGGAGACTTGAATTATGGAAACTCTAATCGAGCAGCGTAAGGATGCCCGAACGGCCGTTTCGTGGCCTGTGAGTGTGTGGCTGCCGGAGGCCAATAGATTTTTTAACGGCCGAAGCTCAAATATTAGCAAGACGGGGGTTTTCGTTACGGTTCCCATAACGATGCCTGTTCGGCTGGGGCATACTGTGGAAATCAATTTTCCGCGTACGGTGACTCTGGCAAAGCAAAAAGGGCAATTTGCCCGTATTAAAAGCGGTAAAGTAGTCAGAGTTGACCGTAAAAATATGCTCAAAGATGCCAATATCGGCGTTGCAATTGCGTTTGAGTAGTCGATGACCCGTTATTTTTTGTTAGAAATGAATGCCGGCAGACTGCGAGTGGCTAAACGGAGAGGGTAAGTTAGAACTGATGGCCTTGGTGGTCATCAGTTTTTTTTGTGCTCATAACCGGCTGTGAATCTGGGGGATTTGGGTAAGAGAAAATTGGCTTTGTTTTGGCTTTGTTTTGGGTTTGTTTTGGCTTTGATTGGCTTTGTATTGGCTTTGTATTGGCTTTGATTGGGTTTGAATTGGCTTTGTTTTCCGGGACTGCGAAAATGTCATTTCTTTCATAATCCTTTGTTAATATTGAATTTACGTTAATTAGCCATCCGCCTACGGAGGAC
>DAOVNI010000299.1 GCA_030630315.1 Phycisphaerae bacterium
AATGGATTATGTCCCTCTTCCAGCATAGTCAATATTGCTTGCTTTAGCCGGGGCACATCACGCTGTGTAATTTCCCAGACCCTTTCCATATCAATACCCAGGTAATCGTGAACAAGGACATTACGAAATGCCGCGATACGACGCCACTCAACCTCAGCGTGTGTTGCCTTTAAATCATCGGAAAGGCGCTGGGCAGATTCGGCCATCGTTTTGAAGGTTTCTTAGCACAGCATCCTGAAGAGTGTGAGATGCCAGGAAACGGCCTCGCCCCTCAGCGACGTTTTCCTCGATACGCCGAATACAATCCTGGATGTGTCGCAGATAAACGGTATCGTCTTTCATAACGGTATAGCCTCGCGAAGCACGTGATCACGAATATAAGGATTGAGCGCTTTGGCTGTCACGACCTCGACGCGGCAGCCCAGAATTTCTTCAAGGTCCAGGATAAGACCGGCAGGAAACCAGGAGCTTGTGGTCGGGCCTGCGTCAATGAGAAAATCAATATCACTATCCGGACCGGCCTCGCCACGTACCACAGAACCGAAGATACGAATGCTGTATGCGCCGTGCTTAGCAGCAACGGTACAGATCTCATCGCGTTTTTCGCGGAGAAGCTGCTCTATGTTCATAGACAACCCTCATATATCTGGGTTACCATTCTCGGCTTAAAGCGACTAACCATCAAGTATGAAGAATAGATTCTGTATGTTTCTCTGTCAAGTGCTTTTTGCGGAATCTTTGGGACGTCCAGAGATGATTCCAAGCAGAAGGTTGACCCAGAGCATGTCAATCAGTAAAATGAGCTGTAGTTAGTGTTAAGTAATAGTTAATCGAACGACGAGATACGAATTATGTGTTTGGCAATACCGGCAAGGACGGTGGAGTTACATAATGGAATTTGACAACTACGGCAGCCATTTGCGAGTATTCGAGAAGGTGTTCGCGACGTTTGGGATAAAGAAGGCCCTTGAATTTGGTCTGGGCAAGTTCAGCACGCCATTTTTCGTTAACCACGCCGAGGTGGTTGTCAGTATAGAGCAAGAAAGTAAAGAATGGTATGAAAGAATCAAAACCCAAATCCATTCGGCAAACTGGCGCCCCCTTTTTCAGCCTGATCCTCGAGTAGTATTCGAGCATTTTGATGCGAGCAATCAAAACTTTGATTTGGTTTTCAGTGACGGAGCTGCAGAGACAAGGTGTCTTGTAGCTAACCTGGCGATGGAAAGAAACGTCCCGGTGGTCGTGTTACACGATACCGAGAAGGTTTGGTATTATCGATGGAACTTACTTAGTATTCCTGCCAACTATGGTCGTTTCAATTTCCGTCATCGAAGGGGTGTGAACAAAATAACCACGATATTGGCAAACAGCAATCAAAGTATTTTAGAGCAGTGGGACATCCCTGACCACGACAGGATTTTACAAGCTTATAGCTCCCCGTGCCAACCTGTCATTCAGTTGCGATATGACGAAGTCAGGAGTTCAATTGACAGACTCAATAGGGTTCCTTAGACTTTTTCCAGCTTATAGGCCGAATTGCCACAGAGGTGCGCTGCGCAGAGGTCTGAATTTTTAGATATATTTCACATATGTAAGGTATTGATTCAAAGTGTCTCTTAGTTTAAAAAGAACCTGAACACGGCACAATATTACGGTATAAATTATGTGTTTGGCAATACCAGCAAGAATAGTGGAGTTGGAGGGGGACAAAGCGGTAGTTGATGCGATGGGCAATCGCTGGAAGGCCAGGACCACGCTGTTAGCCGAAGCTAAACTTGGCGATTTGGTTCTGATACATGCCGGCTTTGCCATCTCGCTCGTTGACGAAGAAGAAGCAAAAGAGACCTGGCAGCTCATCGCGGAAATCAACGCCTTCAACCAAACTCAGAACAAAGTTTCAGGATAATTATGGATTTTATGCTCGACAGAATTCATAAAGCACAGACTCTTTGCAATGCGGCCTGCGAAAAAATGGGTCGGCAAATTAATATAATGGAGGTTTGCGGCACTCACACGGTTGCTATTTTCCGCAACGGTATAAGGTCAACTTTGCCGAGAAAGCTGAAACTTTTAACCGGGCCGGGCTGTCCGGTCTGCGTTACGGACCAGGGCTATATCGATACTGTTTTGCAATTAGCCGACCGCGACGATTGTGTAATTGCCACCTACGGCGATATGGTGCGTGTCCCCGGCAAGGGCGGCTCACTCGAAACAAAACGCACAAAAGCCAATGTCAAGGTTGTCCTGAGCAGCGAAGATGCATTGCAATTAGCGAAAGACAATCCCAATAAAACAGTTGTGTTCGTTGCGGTAGGTTTTGAAACCACTGCACCAGCTACCGCTGTCGTGGTAAAAGAAGCGGCTGCCGGGTCAATTGACAATTTTTGTATTTTGAGCGGACACAAACTGGTTGTACCTGCGATGCGAGCGCTATTGAGCGGGAAAAATCATAATATAGATGCCTTTCTTTGTCCCGGCCATGTCAGCGTGATAATTGGCTATTGCGCT
>DAOVNI010000102.1 GCA_030630315.1 Phycisphaerae bacterium
AATACAACGGATTATGAAAATAAATGGCAGCGGAGAGTCCGAAAAAACAAACCCAATTCAAACCCAATCAAACCCAAAGCGAATTTATCCCTAAGGGAGCGGAGATCCCTACGGGTGGGCTTCTCGGAATCCTCAAACCGAGGACCAATTTCAAACGGCCCCGGCAATCTCAATCAATAATTCTTCCCAGTCCGGCAAGGACGGACTGCAGAAGTTCCATTGGCAGGCCCATTACATTCGTCAAACTGCCCTCTATTTTCTCAATAAACTCATCGCCCCCCTCCTGTATGGCATAAGCGCCCGCCTTATCCCGCCAGGAGCCGCCTTTGATGTGCTCGGCTATTTGCTCAGCAGTCATTTTTTTCGGATAAACGGTCGTACTATCACTCTCGACAATCTCAATGCGGTCGCTTTCCCTGACTATTGCAACTGCGGTTATTACCTTATGCGGCCCGCTGAAAAGCTTTCTGGTAATCTCCTCCGCCTCTTTTGCATCAGCCGGCTTACCAATGATTTCCCCCTTAAAATCCACAACCGTGTCCGCCCCGATGACCAAACTGTCCGGATGCCCGGCAGCGACATTTTTTGCCTTCGCCAATGCCAGCCGTCTAACATATTCACAAGGGCTAATGCGCTCAGCCGGAAAAGCTGACTCGTCAATATCCGGGGAAACAGAAGTAAATTTATAGCCGGCCTCAGCTAATAACTGTTTTCGCCGCGGCGAAGCCGACGCCAGAATAATCGATGCCGGACTCTGTTCAGACATAATTTGGGGCTTTAGTCCTGGGTCTTGAGTCTAATGTGATAGACTATCTTCCTGCAAAAAGCCACATACTCTTTCTCGATTTCCTCAAAATCATCATCAATATAGTGCTTAAATAACAGCGGGCTGATAGCTCGATTCCACCGGGCAGTTAGCGGGATGTTTCTATCTGCCGCTATCCTTTTGCCAATCTCACTAAGCGGCCAATCCCCCCGCAGCCCGCCCAGCAGCAACTTATGATAATTCCTAAGCCGTTTCCCGTAACCCTCTTCCCGCAGGAATCGCACCAGAGCATACGACTGGCTGTAAAAAGCCATCAAAGCCTCAGTTTCATTTGTTGTAAGCACCTCGCCCGGGTTCATAGCTATCAATTCTTTTAGCGGTATCATTTTGTTTTTTACCAGCGTCTTTTTCAGCGCGCCTAATCGATACATATTCCGGCCCGGCTCAAAATAAAATAACCCCTGCTCGCTTCTGTGCGCCTCAAAGAGCATTGCGACACCTTCGTCGAGCCAGCTTGGCAGGCGGAACTTAAAGTGCCTGCTGTTAAACTGATGCCACCCCTCGTGCCCAAGAGCGGAAAAGGTTCGCTCTCTGCCGATATTATATGCCACGCAGGCGCCTTTTAGGTAATATGCACCGGCCTTTATCTTGCAGAACAGCGCCGCCTGCGGACCCGCAAAGGTCTTCGTGAAATTATCCCACTGCCGGCGGTCGGCAAAAAGATAAACGGTAAACTTCGTTGTCGTTTCGATAGCTTCGGGTAGTTGGCTCTGATAGCCCCGATAGGCCGATTCCACAAATCCGGGAACCTGCGAAAGCATCAGGGGCTCCAAAAGCGTTGTGAAAATCTCATAGTGAACGGTAGTAAGCTTCAGCCCCGGCCCATATTCGTTTTCCCAGACCTCGACGGATTTCAGCGCCGGCAGGTGTGCCTGCCGCAAATACTCAATCATACCGGCAGGCGTATCGATTCGCCGGGCGCCGCCGGTCTCCACCAAGGCTCCGCAGCCGGCCAGACAAATAATCGTGATTATCGAAATTGACGCTAACTTTCCTGGCATAATTGTTTGTGTTTCGGCAAAAAGACCGAACATACTTAGACCAAAAAGCCGCTATTTTGTCAAGACAGACCCAAATGCAGAAAATCCGTTGAAAATGCACAGAGTTTGTGTTATCTTAAAAATTGACCGCACGTATTACAACTGCAAGGTCGTTGCATATTTCTATGTCAAAGAGCCGTGAACTGAGGTAAAATATCATTTATGTGAGGCACATCTCCCTTAAACAGTGCCTAATCCAGCAAAACAATTTATCTATATTCTCGGAGTATTGGGCAATGCGTTATCTAAAATGGACATTGGTCATTACAGTTGTGGCGTTACTTGGCTCGGGCAGCCGGGATATATCCCAGGCCGCTGAGCAGCAGGGCCTTGAAAAGTCGGTGGTCTTGGTTCGAAGTGCCCGGCAGGACTTCGACTATCCCACTCCCTGGAAGCAGGCTGCAATGAGTCAAGGCATCGGCTCAGGATTTATCATCGCAGGCAAAAGAATCCTCACCAACGCTCACAACGTCAGTAACGCCAAATATATTGAAGTTAAAAAGGAAAACATCGCCAAACGCTATCGGAGCCAGGTTGCCTTTATCGGCCACGATTGTGACCTGGCGATATTGACTGTCGATGACGAAAGTTTTTTTGAAGCCACTGTCCCGTTGGAGCTAACAGGAATCCCCAAGGTACATACCACAGTTTCGACGCACGGCTTCCCGGTGGGTGGTAGTCGGATTTCCGTCACAGAAGGAGTGGTTTCCCGCATAGAGATGGACATTTATGCACACACCGGAGCTGATTCGCACCTGGTCATACAAACTGATGCGGCTATCAACCCCGGTAACAGCGGCGGTCCGGTTATGCAAAACGGCAAAGTAGTAGGAGTGGCCTTCCAGGGCATTAGACAGGCTGAAAATATCGGCTATTTAATTCCTACAACAGTCATCAGACACTTTCTGGTTGATATCAAAGACGGCAAGTATGATGGTTTCGGTTCGCTGGGCGTCAGCCTATATCCCGGCCTGCACAGTACAAGCTACAAAAATTACCTGAAGGTCCCGCCGCAAGAGAACGGCACGGTAGTAGTCTCTACGATGATGCACAGCTCGGTCGAATCAGTACTGCAGCCGGGAGATATAATCACGCGAATAGACGATTACAACATTGATAACGATGGAATGGTGCAGATATATGGTCTGACACTGAATCTGGCCGAAGTCATCGAGACTAAACAGATTGGCGAAACGGTAGAGCTGACTTTCTATCGCCAAGGCAAACCAATGAAGGAAACCGCAACGGTGGCATTGAACAAATCCATTCTCGAATACGCACGCCAATATGACCACACGCCGCGCTATGTGTGCTTTGCCGGGCTGACATTTATTCCGGTAACACGAAACTTCCTCGAAACCTGGGGGCGCGATTGGCTGACCGATATACCTTACTACCTGCGATACCTGTTCTACAATTCGATGCAGCTCAACACTGACAGACAACGCAAAGAATATGTAGTTCTTGCCGAAATTATGCCCGACCAGGTCAACTCATACGCCGACGATTTCGAGGATAAGCCGGTTGAGAGCATAAACAACACTACAATCCACAGCCTTGATGACGTTTACAATGCCTTTGAGAAGCCGATAGATGATTTCCACATTATAAAGTTTATGGGCAGTAACCGTCCTCTAATCATTGACGCTCAAGAGGCCCAGCTCAGACGACGACAGATACTGAATAAATACCACATACCTGCTGAGACTCGTTTGGAGGAAAATTTATGAAAAAACAAATGGTTCTCATGTTCATTTCGCTCGGTGTTTTTATTGCCCTTTGCCCGCAGCTAAATGCCGCCGAGAATAGCCGGGTCGATATGACCGAAGCAATGAAGCAATCAATCGTCTACTTAAAAACTTTCTTTTACGGTTACGAGCAAATCCAGCCATGGAAGCACAAAGATCTCTCGGAAAACTGGGCATGTGCTTGTGCCATTGGTAAATATGAGGTGCTTACGACAGCCTGGAATGTCAAAAATGCAGCCTCCATAAAGGCTCTTAGACACGGCCAAAACGAATTTATCAGTGCGAGAATCAAAATCGTCGATTACGAAAGCAATCTCTGCCTAATCGAACTCGACCCTAACGCAATGAGCAAACCTTTGAAACCGCTTTTGTTCAACGAAGACTACCGGAAAGGAGCTGAAGTTAATTTTTATTGGCTTTCATCAGGCAATCATTTATACAGCGGACGAGGTTATCTTGACCGCGCAAGAGTTGAGCAGACAAACACTTCATATGGAAAACGCCTCCATTATGTAGTCGCCAACACATCCAGCCATACAGGTATGGGGCAGGTTTACTGTGTCGGTTCAGAACCAATCGGTATAGCCTCCTGGTCAAACAAGAACAAAGAGGCGGGGCTTATTCCCGCAGAGATAATTAATAAGTTTTTAGCCGAGGTGGCCGATGACAATTATAAGGGCTTCGGAGCAGTTGGCTTTGAAACTTCCAAGCTGCTTGACCCGGCTATGCGTTCCTTTCTGAAGATGCCGGCGTCTCTGAAAACAGGTGTCCTTGTAACCGACATTTATAGCTTAGGTACAGGAAGCGATGTGCTCAAAAAGGCTGACGTCATATTAGGAATTGACGGCAACACTCTCAATTCTTACGGCCGATTCATGCACCCGAAATACGAACGCTTGTATTTCAATCATCTGATTACAAGTAAGGGTATCGGTGAAAAGGTTTTGTTCGAACTTTGGCGCGACGGGAAAAAAATACAGGTCCAGACTGAGGTTAAAAACTTCAAGGCCTCGGAAATGCTCGTGCCATATCATGAGTTTGACCAACAGCCGGAATACATCATCACAGGCGGATTCGTTTTGCAAAAGCTCACCCGTGAGTACCTGAGCCAGTGGGGCGACGATTGGACTGGAAAGGTCTCGCCACACCTGTATCATTATTATCGCGACCTTGCCTTCAAACCCACTCCTGAACGCCGCGATATTGCGATATTAAGCTACGTCCTGCCGGCCAATATCAATCTCGGCTACCAGGACCTCAGACAAATAGTCGTCAAAAAGTATAACGGCATGACGATACGTTCTATAGCGGATATCCTAACAGCCCAGAAACTGAATCCGGACTCCAAATATGATGTGATAGAATTTGAATTGGACAAGCCCATGGTCGTTATCGATCGTGAGCAATTGCCTAAAGCCAATATGCTCATCAGTAACAACTACGGCATACGTAAACTTGTAAATGTTAACCGCTAACGTGACCTGGTATCGTTCCAAAAATTCGCCGGTCGTGCATGTAAAACAGAAAAGTACAAAGACGTGGGCGTTTTGGCCTCACGTATTCCAGCCGCAAGGGCAAAAGGGAAATAAAGGCAGGCAGCGTGGTTTTTCGGGGTGAACGCTTTAAGTTTCGGGCGAATTTGGCAACGTAATATGTGAAAGATCTCAAAGTGTTGTAATTCAGAGGAGATTTTGGTATAATTAAGAAATTGCAAGCGGAAAAAGGGAAATGTCAGATTTGAGGGAAAGAACGGATGCGGCACCAAATCCTAATACTTCCATTTCTTAGCATCATTCTGTTCACAAGCTGTTCAGAGCTGGAAAAGACTCCCAAATATGAAACTAATTGGCCACAAGTAAAAATCGGTATGTCAAAACATGAAGTAGTAGATCTGTTGGGCGAATCATACTCTAAGTCAGAACCAGGTAAAGTTGGTTATGATCCGAATAACACCTTATTTGAAAATGCTGTTGGTGCGATTATTGTCAAGACAATACTCGATGATTGGTGGGAGAGATGGCACTACGGTAAATTCGAATTGTTTGAAAATATGTTTTCTCCTTCGGACAAAGCATACGTTGTCTACTTCGATTACCAAGGAAAAGTGGTCCATCTCAGAGAACCCATATCAGATGATTAACGAAAATTATTTCAGTTCAAATAGATTACAGCCGCAAGGGCATCGCATTAAGTTTACCAAGCGTCATTGTCCTACTCCGGGGTTCACAGGAATGGTTTGTTGTGTGATCTCGCTGTAAAAAAGCGGTACGGTGTAAGTTATATATTCTTGAATTCTGAGCCGAAGACCTCGGCGGTGAATAGATTTACTTCCGTTTCCGGCTCCTTCCAGGCATCAGCGGCAAGGCCGGCTTTATGTGCGCAGCAGTACGAAAGGAACTCTTCTTTGGTCCAGCCGGTCTCCGTAGCGACCTGAGGCAGAAAACAGCCTGAAGCACGGCCTTTTTTTATATAGATGCCGTCAATTCCAAGACGCAGGTCTAATGGCTTATCCGTCCGCTGCAGCGGCGACAAGACCGATATCTCAATATCTAATTGTTCTAATTCATCGGCGGTTATCGGGTCGGCAAAAAAACGCGGGTCGCCGGTAGCCGAGGCCTTTGCCATTTCAGCAATCAGCTCAATCAATGGGCTTTCAGAAATGAATTGGCCGATACCACCTCGCAATCGCCCGTGGTTCTTCAATGTTACAAAGCAGCCGCACGGAGCATTCAGTTCAGGGTCGTCCGATTCGGCCTTCTCAGTTGGCTGCCGTTTGATAACCGCCTCAACGGTAT
>DAOVNI010000038.1 GCA_030630315.1 Phycisphaerae bacterium
GTCATTAGAAGCAACCCGCTGCGCTAAACGCCGGCAGGAAAAAAGGGGTTTAGAAGATTCAAAAGGCCATCTTATGGGACTTCTGACGGTTTTTGGCCATTTTTAGCCATTGAGTGCGTTTTTTGTGTCGAATTTGGGCCAAAAATTATACAAATTCGACAAAAAAGTTATTGTCATCAACAGGTTGGACGATTATCATAGTAAGTTTAGCTATAAAGATTAACGGCTACCAAAGCTAAATTTGAAATTAAAGAGGCGCTTAAAATGGTTTTGACAGGATTAGCGAACAGTGCAAAGTAGAAGAAGAACCAACCCGGGCGGCGGCAGCTTTGCGCAAATGGTGGCTTGGAAATCGGTGTTTCTGCTTCAGTGCCGAGAGGCGAACGAGTACAATTGCTACTGGAGGCGGATGATGTAGTGTAAATGCAAACTACAACCTCTGTTCGTTTTCGGCGTGTCGGGGGACCCTGTTTGGAAAGGGGCTCCCTGCTGAAGTGGAAACTATTTGGGTTTCCACTTTTTTTTGTGTTTTGCAGAAAGGTTTGGGAACCCTTAAGTCAGGAAGAGAAAAAAAAGATGAATCAGGAATTAGTAAGAATCGTGGATAACATTGCACGCGATAAAAATATCGACAGGGAATCCGTGTTTGTGGATCTGGAAGAAGCTATGGTCTCGGCGGTCAGGAAGCATTTTGGTGAGCCGGAGAGCGAAATAGTCGTCAATATCGACCGGACCACCGGGCAGGTCAACGCCTTCAAGAACAATGAAGAAATCGATATAAGGCAGCTCGGCCGCATCCCCGCTCAGACAGCCAAGCAAGTAATGATACAGAAGATAAGGGCCGACGAAAGGGATAGTATCTATGCGGAGTTTGTCCAGCGAAAAGGTGAAATCATAAGCGGCTCGGTCGTGCGATACGAAGGTGGAACACTGATTGTTAATTTGAGCCACTGGACAGAAGGGTTTATGCCGAAAGGGGAACAGATAATGGGCCAGACTCATCGGCCCGGCGAGCGAATTCGATGTTTGATTCTTGATGTAAAAGAGAGTTCGAATCAGGTCAAAATCATTCTCTCCCGAACGCACCCTGATTTTATCCGCCGATTATTCGAGTTAGAGGTGCCGGAGATTTCTGAAAAAATCATCGAAATACGGGCACTGGCGCGAGAGGCGGGCTACCGAACCAAAGCTGCGGTTGCTTCGCTCGATGAGAAGGTTGACCCTGTTGGGGCCTGCGTTGGTGTACGAGGCAGTAGAATAAAGAACATAGTTGATGAGCTCGGCGGCGAAAAAATAGATATTGTCCGGTGGAACGATTCGTCCCAAGTGCTGGTAACAAATGCGTTGATGCCGGCAAAGGTCAGCGAAATTGCCTTGTGTTTTGAACTGGGAAAGGCAACAGTGGTTGTGGATGAGGACCAGCTCAGTCTGGCTATCGGCAAGCACGGGCAGAACGTTCGGCTGGCTGCGAGGCTGACCGGCTGGGATATCGATATACTAATGCCAGAGGAATATAATCAGGGCATTGAACAACTGACAAGCTGCGTCAAGAATGTAGAAGACGCTGACGACACAATGGTTGACAAGCTGATAGCGCTGGGCGTTATATCCGTTCTGGATTTGGATGATGTAGGGGCCGAACCGCTGATTAACGAGCTGAAGATTGACTCGGAGACCGCCGAGAAACTGGTTGCGGCAGCGGCCGAAGAAGCGAAGCGTCTGGCGGCTGAGTCGAAACAAAAGCAAGTGGAAAAAGAGCCGGCCCAGCAGACAGAAGCAGCAGAGGACGAAGAATGAAAACGTGAAGCGTATCTCGTGAAGTGTGAAACGAGATACGAAATACGCCTTTGTCATTCTGAGCGTAAGCGAAGAATCTGGCCAACAAAGATGAGATTCTTCACTTCGCTACGCTCCGTTCAGAATGACAATGGTCGGAAATACAAGAATGGCTACTACAAGAGTTTACATTTTGGCCAAGGAGCTTGGTGTAAAAAGCACTGCTATCGTTAAAAAGTGTCAGGATGAGGGTCTGGACGTCAAGAACCATATGTCGGTAATATCGGCTGGTCTGGCGGCAACCATTCACGAATGGTTCAGCGAGGGGGATAATATCACAACGGTTGAGACGGCCGAAAAGGTAGATTTGAAGAAGGTACGAATTAGAAAAAAGGTAAAGCGGAAACAGCTGGTAAAGAAAGCAAAAGTAAAGAAAACAAAAGTAAAGAAAATAAAAGTTAAGAAAACAAAGAAAGCTGAACATACTGAGGCAACCGCAGAGGCGGCTGCGACAATTGCAGAAGAGCTGGGCCCCCCGGAAGAACAGATAAGCAAAGAACCAGAAGAACGAGTACCAGAGCCGATACTGCCTGCGGGGCCGATTTTGGAAAAGCCCGAGCCGGCTCGACTGAGCGGTCCCAAGGTTGTTCGAATCGAAGCACCGGAACCATTACGACGACCAAAGCCGAGGCCGAGGCCGAGGCCGAAAGCCAGGTACAATGCGCCTGTCACCGAGCCGTTGATGTACAGCAAACAGGAGCGGGAAACATCAACTCTTGCCCCGAGCAAGGAGAAGAGGCAATTACCAAAGCGATCCAAAGAGAGAACACACGGACGTCGGAGAGAGGAGCGAGATGCGGAAACCGCAAGGAAGCCAAAATTCATTAGTAAATGGCGACAAAGGGATATTGAAGAAAGACGGGCACGGCTTGATGCGGCGGGCGGTGAAGGCCTGCGATTAAGGCCGACGCGGAAAATTGCCACGAAGTCTGAGCGTGGAGTTACTGCGCTCGTCAGGCCTAAAAAAGTCCTTGTAAGCGAGCCGATTACAGTAAAGGATTTATCCGCGGCTCTGGCCGTTAAATCAGTGGATATTATCAGCAAATTGATGCAACAGGGTGTAATGGCCACGGCTAATCAAGTTATAAGCAGCGACGTTGCGGAACTGGTTGCTCTGGAATTCGGCACTGAGCTGGTTGTAGAACGTAAAAGCAGGCTGGAAGAGCAGATACAGGCTGAATCCGAGCAGCGCCAGAGAAAGAATCTAAAGAAGCGGTCGGTGGTGGCTACAATGCTGGGGCACGTTGACCACGGCAAGACCAGCTTGCTGGATAAGATTCGTTCAACTCAGGTAGCGGCCGGGGAGGCGGGCGGCATCACACAGCATATCGGCGCGTATCAGGTTACCTGGGACCATAAGAAGGTAACATTTCTCGATACTCCGGGCCACGAAGCATTTACGGCCATGCGGGCCAGGGGCGCCAATATAACGGATGTGGTAGTTCTGGTGGTTGCCGCTGACGATGGGGTGATGCCGCAAACTATCGAGGCGATAGCCCACGCCAAAGCAGCGGGTGTGCCGGTAATTGTGGCGTTGAATAAAATAGATTTGCCTGGTTGCGATATAAATCGTGTTTACTCGCAGTTAGCTGAGCAGGAATTGACGCCGGCTGAATGGGGCGGAAAGACCGAAGTTGTGAAAACCAGTGCAATCACCAGCGAAGGTATAGATGATTTGCTTGAACATCTCGATTATATAGCCGAATTGCTTGAACTGAAAGCTGATGACAAGCTCCCTGCGACAGGATGGGTGGTTGAGGCGAAGATATCAGCCAGGCGGGGAGCAATGGCGACGTTGCTAATTAAGGAAGGCCAACTAAATAAGGGCGATGTGGTATTGGCCGGCGTTGCCTTTGGCAGAGTGAAGACCCTGAAGAACAGCTACGGTAAAAACATAAAGACAGCTACAAGCTCTATGCCGGTGGAAATAACGGGGCTGAGCGATGTCCCCCAGGCAGGTGACAGATTTTACTGTCTGGATGACATCAACAAGGCCAAGGCCGCCGCTGAGGAAAACCAAATACTCTCAAGGGAAAATTCACTGGCGCAACGAACGCAGGTGACTCTGGATAATTTATTCAGCCAAATAGAAGCAGGCAAGACGAAAGAGTTAAATGTTATCATCCGTGCGGATGTGCAGGGTTCAGTGGATGTTTTGATGAAATATCTATCTGAGCTTAGCACCGACGAAGTGAAAATTAACATTTTGCACGCATCGCCGGGTGGAATTACCGAAGGCGATGTTGTGCTGGCCGAGGCCTCGAACGCGATTATTATCGGCTTTAATGTTGTCAGTGAAGACCGCGCATTAAAAGAAGCAGAAGCCAAAGGTGTTGAGATAAGACTCTATAATATAATCTACCGTATAACCGAAGATTTGCAAAAATCTATGGTCGGTATGCTTGAGCCTGAAGAGCGGGAGGAAACGCTCGGCAGAGCCGTGGTAAGAACTATCTTTAAGATTTCAAGAGTTGGTACGGTGTCCGGCTGCTATGTCAGTAACGGGCACGCAAGCAAGAATGCAAAGGTGCGCTTGATACGCGACAATATTGTAATCAGAGACAACTTAAGCATAGAGTCTCTTAAGCATTTCAAAGATGACATCCGCGAGGTCAAGGCGGGTCTGGAGTGTGGGATTAAGATAGCAAGATTTGAGGATATTAAAGTCGACGACGTTTTTGACTTCTATGAAATCGTTAAAGTAGCCAGAACCCTTTAGATTGGTGATTGGTTAAATGGTTAAATAATTGCCGGTTACCAATTAGCATTTAACCAAACGATGGCAACGAGAAGACAGGAAAAAGTAGCTCGCGTGGTAAAAGAAGCGGTCAGTGACGCTATTGCCAACCATCTTAACGACCCACGTATCGAGGGATTCGTGAGCGTTACGAGAGTTGACATAGCCGCTGACCTGCGCAATGCCGATGTGTATCTTAGTATTTTTGGCAAAGATGAAGCCGCACAGAACAAGACTTTTGCGGGAATAACGCACGCAAAGAGCCGAATACAATCGCTGCTGGCCGGTAAATGGCAGGCCAAATTCTGTCCTGTTTTGCGTTTCTACAGGGATGAGACATTCAAAAAAACGCTGGAGACTATGAAACTGATAGACCAAGCGGTCAGTGAGCTGGAAAAGAAGGGAGAAAGAAGTTAAAAGTGCCTAAAGTTAAAAAATAATCAATAGTCAATTCAATGGGCCGTTATGAAAAATAGCAAAGAGTATTCGAAAAAAGTGCGAAAGTTGTACTGCTTATTGAAGCGCGAATGTGCGAAGGTCAAAAAGGTTATCTATGATGAGCCAGCGGACGCACTTGTTTATGCCATCGTCAGCGGAAATATGAGCGAGGCGGCTGCGGAATCCGCGATTAAGAGATTTACTAATTATTTTGTTGATTTGAACGATTTGCGTGTTTCGCGAACGGAAGAAATAGTAGAAATGTTAGGTGAGGATACGACTGCTACAAGGGATACAGCTTCAACACTCACGAGGGCTTTAAGGGCTGTATTCGACGAATACCATACGGTCAGTCTGTCGCCGCTGAAAAGAATTGGCAAACGTCCGGCCAAACAAGTCCTTGAGAAGATGGACGCTGTCAGCCATTTCGTGGTCAATTACTGCATGCTTACGTCCCTGGAGGGCCACGCTATACCACTTACAAAAAGGATGATAGAATATCTAAGAAGCAACGAACTGATTCACCCCGACGCCGATGAGCAGGAGACAGAAGGCTTTTTAACCAAACAGATTTCGGCTGAGAATGCATACGAGTTTTATGCTCTTTTGCGACGCGAGAGTGAATCGCGCAAGGGCAAGAGAAGGAAAAAGGCAACAATAAAAAGAAAAAAGACCAAAACCAAAAAGAAAACAAAAAAGTAAAAAGAAAGGACAGGACATTATCAAATGCCAGAGGAGATACTGAAATTAGGTATTCCCGCAGGCAGTCTGCAAAAGGCGACGATTGGACTTTTCGGCAAGGCCGGGTTCCACATTTTGGATTCTGAAAGGAGTTATTTGCCGCGTATAGATGACAAGCAAATCCGGCTGATTATGCTGCGGGCGCAGGAGATGAGCAGATACGTTGAAGATGGCGCTCTGGACGCAGGCATCACCGGCTATGACTGGATAATGGAGAATAACTGCGATGTGGTGCAGGTCTGTGAACTTGCCTACAGCAAAACCTCGAGCAATCCGACCAGATGGGTACTGGCTGTTCCCGATGAATCAGAAGTGACAAAGCCTGAGGACCTCCAGGGAGGTATAATCGCAACTGAGCTGGTTAGCGTGACGGAGAAATATTTCGCGGATAAAAATATCAACGTGAAGGTCGAATTTAGCTGGGGCGCTACGGAGGTAAAGGCTCGACTGGTGGATGCGATAGTGGAACTTACCGAAACCGGCGCGTCACTTCGGGCAAATAATCTGCGGATAATAGATACCGTGATAACCTCCACGACAAGGTTTATCGCAAATAAGCAGGCCTGGCAGGATAAATTCAAACGGGAAAAGATAGAAAACATCGCAATTTTACTTAACGCGGCTATCGAAGCCCGCAGCAAAGTCGGCTTGAAGATGAATATAAAGAAGGACACCTTAGAGTCGATACTGAAGATTCTACCTGCCGAAAAGAGCCCGACCGTTTCGAGTTTGGCCGACTCCGATTACGTTGCAATAGAAGTCATTATCGAAGATAAAATCGAACGGTCCCTGGTTCCGGCTTTGAAGCGTGGGGGGGCCTCGGGCATAATCACTTACCCCCTCAATAAAGTCATACACTGATAATTGATTCCGTCCAAGGAAGGCCGGATCTTCGATATTGATTCCGCCACACGGACGCCGGATTCCGTCAAACAGATGCCGGATCTTTGACTTCGATATTTACTCCGTCAAAAGGCGCCGGATCTTCGATATTGATTATTGTCCCGACGCGGGGGGATTGGTGCGATGTCATTACTCTTGCTAAATAGAGACAATTTGGTAGCATAGCCCCCCTTAGAAATATCAACTTTGCTATCCGCCAGGATATAATTGCTAACGGTGTAAACGAAGTAATTCGACGATTGAGCGTTATTGGCAAGAAAGGAAAATGCAAGATGAATAAGTCAAAAGGTATCAAAAGGAAAAAACTAAGGTGGGTAAGACTCTTGGTGGTAGTGCCGCTACTATGTGGGTTGATGGCACCCGGCCTGGGACAACAAAGTCAAAAAATTAGAATAGATGTCAATGCGCTGATTCACGAGACGCAAAAAATGTCCCAAAAAGCAAATGAGATGACGCTGGTCTGGTGGATTCCGGAAGATTTCTGGCGGGTCAGTTCTGCACAGGACCCCATGATTACAGAAGCCCAGACCGAAGAACTCATCAAAGTTCTTCGCCCCTATACGCTTATCGTTGTCGTAAACGGTAAGATGGGGCCATTGGGTGGAATTACATATAGACCCGAAGCGGCCATTCGAGCCAGGATTCAAATTAAAGATAGTGAGGGGACTCACTATCGTCCACTTAGTAAAGATAAGGTCGGCGCGGACACCAGGAATTTGTTATCGATAATGAAACCTATTTTCGTGAACATGCCCGGGCTGATGGGGCAAAACGCGCATTTCTTTCTCTTCCCTGCCAGGAACAAAAAGGGCCGGAAGATTGCTGACGCCAAGAAGAGCGGGGCCTTTTCGATTAAATTGGGCGAAAACGAATTCAGGTGGAGACTGCCTTTAGGCTCGCTTCTTCCTCCAAAGATATGCCTAAAATGCAAAGAGAATTGCAGCGGCGCCTGGAATTTTTGTCCGTGGTGCGGAACCAGATTGCCGAAATAAAAGTGAAAGCTGTGTCAAGGCGCTAATGGTGAACGACGGAGGACGGACAACGGAGGACGGCGTCCTCTGCCCTCTGTCTTCTGCCTTGTGGAGAAATTTGTTGCAAAATAATATCGTATTGCGTATATCGTATTGCGTATTGCGTTTCGCACGACACGCATCAGAGACGAGGAAAGTAAAAGTATGGTTTTCACACTGCATAGATATATATTTCGGGAGCTTTTCAAAGTTTTTGTTCTTGCGGCGGTAGCGTTGACACTAATCCTCAGTCTGGGCAGTATTCTGCGTCCGGTGCAGGAATACGGCGTAGGGCCCCGGCAAGTCGTTCATCTTATGGGCTATTTTCTGCCAATCACACTTACGTTCGTATTGCCGATGGCAGCTTTATTTGCGGCAGCTCTGGTTTACGGCCGATTTGCAAGCGATAATGAGCTTGATGCCTGCAGGGCAAGTGGAATAAGTCTGCTGACACTGGTTTACCCGGGTCTGGCGCTGGCGATTATGGTGGCGACAGTAAATTTGATTTTGAGTTTCCACATGATGCCTTATTTCGTACACCTCGCGGAAAAATCTCTTAAAGCCGACGCCAAGCAGATACTTTTCCGCAATATTCAGCGGAGAGGATATTATAAGTCGCCGGGCGGTCTATACGTAATTTACGCCGACGAGACCAACCTGCAAAACAACGTGCTTTCAGGTGTAGTTATCGCCGAGGTGAAAAACGTCGAAATAAAAAAGATTATCGCCGTCAAAAGTGCGTGGGTGCATTTCAGTTCGCACGGCAATTTAAATGAAGTACGAATCGACGCAAACAACACATACCAAATCGGCCCTGAGGGCGAGGGATGGTTCTCCGTAGGAGGGCTGTCGTTGACGAAGGAGTTCCCCTCGCTGTTAGGCGATGATATAAAGTTCAAGAAGCTTCATGAGATGAAAGAAATACGTGACGTTGACCCGATGCTGTTTTATCCGATTGCAAAATTAGCTCGCGAGACTTACGCACAACTTACCGTGGAGTTATTGGCAGAAGATATTGCCGTCAAGACAGGCGACGACAGCAACAGCTTCTATAAACTGCACAGCGGCGAAAAGCTCGTCGAATTTAGTGCGAGTCATTGCGCTTTGCATGACGAAGAAAAAGTCGAATTATCCGGTGAAGTTGTGGTGGTTGAATACGATGCGGACAGCAGGCAACATTTACAGACCCTGCAATGCACAAGGGCACTGCTGCATATCGAGGGCGACGAACTGGCACCGACTCTGACAATGGTGCTCTACAATGCCACGTGGCGGCATCCGGACGGCTCAGAAGGTTTGACGCAACGTCATATCATTCGCGGCTTGATTATACCCAAAGCCGTGGGAGACGTAGCAAATAAATTCGCAACGGAGGATGGTTTGGATGCTAAAAAATTGGCTTCGGAGTCACCGGCACTGCGGAAAGGTCCGAGCTCGAAACTGAGCGGCCTGCAAGATAAGCTTCAGAAAAAGATAGATTATACATTGGCTGAAATAAAGGCCGAGGTGCATTCCCGACTGGTATTCGGAATAGGCTGTGTGTCGGTGATAATGATTGGCATTGGTCTGGGTATTATTTTAAGGGGGGGACATCTGCTCAGCGCCTTCGGCGCAAGCTCAGTGCCCGCCGGGGTGCTGATAGTGTGCATAATGATGGGCAAAAATATTACTAAAAACACCGGTGCACAGGCCGGTTCGGGAA